>JAFVCR010000060.1 GCA_017479035.1 Kiritimatiellia bacterium
CATGAGATCGCCCGTGTGGATGACTAATTCAAGGCCGTTCATGGAGGCGTTTTACGTGGCTGCCTGGACGGCGTCGGGGTCGAGTTCGAACGCGCGCACGTCTTTGAATCCGAGGAGTTTGGAGGCGATGGAAAGTATGCCGCTGCCGCAGCCTACGTCGAGGAACGTGCGTGCGGGGTCGGCCGCCGCTTCGCGGTCGATAAACTCAAGGCAAGCGCGCGTGGTGGCGTGCTGCCCGGTGCCGAAGGCCATGCCGGGGTCGAGTTTGAGTGCCTTTTGGCCGGGGGTGGGGGCGTAGGTTTCCCAAACGGGCACCACGGCAAGGCGGGGGGAGATGATGTCGGTCTTGAAATACTTGCGGTAGGCGTATTTCCAGTCTTCATCGGGGAAAGTGCATACCTGCGGGGCGAGATCCGCGCCAACGATGCGCCCGGCGGCTTTGAGGCATTCTATGGCGCGCGGGGCGGAGGTTTCGTCGGGGAAAAATATCTGCATGGTGGTGGAGGTGGCCTCCACGTCGCGATAGGAGGACAAAACGAAATCCCCTCCGTCGAAAACCTCGAAGAGGGGATTTGCAAGTTCGTCCGCCACTTGGCAATGGACGAGCGTCATGATTTACTTTTCTTCCGTTTTTTTGGCCGCGAGTTTCTTCACTACGGCGGGGCGCTGCACGAGGACGCGGACGTTTTCCGCGCTCATGAGCTGCACTTCCTCTTCGCCGAGACCGAGTTTCACGAGCCTTCTGCGCTGCGCGTCCGCGCGGCGGCGCTTGCCCGCTTCCGTCTTGCAGGGGCGAACGTGGGATTCCTTGCGGAGTGTACGACCTGTACCCATTTTGTTCCTCAACTTTCTTTGCCGAAAAATGTTATTTGCGTATTATCGCATATTTTTGGCAATTTTGCAAGTATATTTTTGCCGCCGGGGCGTGTTCGCGCAAGAGAGGTGCAAGTAATTGTTGATTTTTTCGCGGGTTTATCGTATAATATGGCAAATTTTCATTGGAAGACAGGACTTTCGAGGTCAATGATGAATACAGATTCGATTCGCAACAACCTGTGGAAATGGGTGGCTCTGGCAATCGTCGCAGTGGCGTCGATATATATCACGCTGCCGCTGAAGGACGTAAAAGACGAAAACGGCAAGGTGGTGGAGGAAGGCAAAATACGCCTCGGCCTCGACCTGCGCGGCGGTTCGTCGTTCACGCTTGGCGTGGACAAGGCCAAACTTGCCGAAACCATCACCGCTTCCCTCGTGGACAAGGGCCAGACCAACGCCCTCGGCGAGGTCGACAGCGCCGTGGTCAACGCCAAGGTCGAAGAAACCCTCAAGAATTCCGACACTCGCATCGTGGAAGTGGTGCGCCGCCGTATCGACGGCATGGGCATGAACGAACCTGTAATCCAAAGCCTGCAAGATCACCGCCTCCTCGTCCAGCTCCCTGGCGTGGACGATGCAACACGCAAACAGGCGCGCGAATCCATCCAGAAGGCGGCGTTCCTCCAATTCCGCCTCGTCCATGCCAATAACGACACGCTCGTTTCCAATCTCATGCGCGGCGATGCCGCCCCCGAGGGCTACAAGAAGGTGGGCAACGCGTTCATCCGCGCCGACAACTACCTCTCCGTATCCAAAAAGCCCGGTTACGCCACGCGTCTTGCGGCTTTCCACGCGCCCGCGCGCTATCAACTGATGCTCCAAAAGGAGAAGGACAACACCTACCGTCCCGCATTCGTAAGCCGCAAAACCGAACTCACGGGCGACTACATCGTCAAAGCCGGTGTGCGGCATGACCTCGCCGGATACGCAATCGACTTCGAGCTCAACGCAGAAGGCGGCGACATCTTCAGGAAACTCACCGGCAACTACATCGCGCACGGCAACCGCAATAAGTCCGACAAAGGCCGGCAGCTGGCAATCGTCCTAGACGACATGCTCATCTCCGCGCCCGTCCTCCAAAGCGAAATTTCCACCAACGGTCAGATCACCGGCAATTTCACCGCCGAAGAAGCACAGGAACTTGCCAACAACCTCAACGCCGGCGCACTGCCCGCGCCGCTTGAAATCCTCTCCGAATCGAGCGTTTCTCCCACAGTTGGCGACGAGGCCATCTCCGCCGGATACGTTGCCGCGATACTCGGCTTCCTGCTCGTAGCGGTGTTCATGTTCGTATACTACCGCACCGCAGGTCTTGTGGCGAACGTGGCATTGTTCCTCGACATCGCACTTCTCCCCGCCGCGCTCATACTCGTGGCGAACGTGCTCGGCGTGTTCGCGCAGGACGTCAACGCCACCGGCGCGGCATTCTGGCAGCTGCCTGTTCTTACAATGCCGGGCATCGCAGGCCTCGTTTTGACCTTGGGCATGGCGGTGGACGCAAACGTGCTCATCTTCGAGCGCATCCGCGAAGAATTCCGCAACAAGGGTACCACCGTGGGCACCGCGCTCGCAAACGGCTACGGCCGCGCGTGCACTGCTATTTTCGACTCCAACATCACCACCATCCTCACCGGCGCGATACTCTTCATCGTGGGCACCGGGCCCGTGCGCGGATATGCCATAATGCTCACCGCAGGCGTGATCATCTCCATGTTCACCGCCGTGCTCGTTACGCGCATCATCCTCGACCTCGCCACGAAGCCGGAATCCACCAAGCCGTTCAAGATGCTACAGTTCTTCCAGGCTCCCAATATCGACTTCGTAAAACTCGGCAAAAAGACTATTCTCGCATCGGCGATTGTCGTGGTCGTTACGCTTGCGATATTCTTCGGCCGCGCATTGGTGAACCCCGCAAGCGTCCTTGCAGTGGATCTCACGGGCGGCACCTCAATCGTATATAATTACGACGAAGCACACAAGCCCGCCGAAGCCGACCTGCGCAAGGCTCTCGCCCCGTTCGACAACGCCGCCATCATCCAGTTCCAGGACGGCGGCGTGGGCAAGGCATCCCTCCTCGTCAAAACCGGCTACACCACCGAAAACGGCAAGGAAGTGGCCGCTACGGAAGACGGCAAAGTGGATGTGGAAGGCAAGGTTACCTCTCTCATCTCCGCCGCCGCGCCGGATGCCAATTTCACCGTCGCTTCCAACGACGAAGTCGGCTCCGTGGTGGGCGCGGACCTCAAGAAAAGCGGCACTTGGGCGGTGCTCCTCTCCCTTGCGGGCATCCTTATCTACGTGGGGCTGCGCTTCGAGTTCGGTTTCGGCCTCGGCGCGATAGTGGCACTGGCGCACGATGCGCTTGTGGCACTTGGGCTCTACAGCCTCTGCGGGCGCCAGGTGAGCCTCATCGTGATAACCGCGCTGCTCACCATCGTGGGTTATTCGGTGAACGACACGATCGTCGTGTTCGACCGCATCCGCGAGGATCTGCGCAAGGATCAGCGCACCTCGTTCAAGGATTTGTGCAATCGCGCCATCAACCAGACTCTTTCGCGCACGGTCATCACTTCGCTCACCACGTTCTTCGCGGTTTTGGCACTCTTCGCGTTTGGCGACGGCTCCATCTTCGACTTCGCGCTTGTGATGCTCTTCGGCGTGGTGGCCGGCACCTATTCCTCGATGTTCATCGCCACACCCGTGATGATGTGGTTCTATCGCGGCAAACGCCCCGAATTCGATAGCGAAGAAAAGACCAACGAACAGTAACCAAACGCCAATAAAGGAATCCCCCAGCGAATACAGGTATCAATCATGGCGAAGGCGCAGGCGTGGTCACCCCTCGTGTGACCACGCTTGATTTACCCCCGGAAGGCTTGCGCCTCGAAGCGGGCGGCGTGCTGAAAAAAGTGGACGTCGCATGGGAATCGTGCGGGTTGGAAAAACCCGAGAACGACAACGTGATATTCATCTGCCACGCGCTCACGGGCGATGCCCACGTGGCCGGCAGATACGAAAACGAATCCGCGCCCACGGGCTGGTGGGACGGCATGATAGGCCCGGGCCGCGCAATAGATACGGCGAAATATCGCGTGATCTGCGCAAACGTCCTCGGCGGATGCAAAGGCACCACGGGGCCGTCGTCCGTAAATCCGGAAACGGGCGAATTCTACGGTTCGGCGTTTCCGCTGATTTCGATGGGCGACATGGTGGACGTGTACCGGCTGCTCCTCAAGCAGTTGGGCATAACGCATCTCAAAGCACTTGTGGGGGGGAGTTTCGGCGGGATACACGTGATCGATTGGCTCACGCGCCATCCCGGCGAGGCGGATATGGCGGTGATGGTGGCTTCCGGCGGCGCATTGAGTCCGCAGGCGTTGAGTTTCGACATCGTGGCGCGCCATGCGATAATGGACGACCCCGAATGGAACGGCGGCGACTACTACGGCAAGCGCGGTCCCGTCCACGGACTTTCTTCGGCGCGGCAGCTGGCGCACATAACATATCTCTCCTACGTTCTTTTGCAGGAGAAATTCGGTCGCCGCCTCCAGCAGAACTGGCTTGATCGCGGCCCGCAGTATCTGATGGAACGCGCGAGGAATTTCGGCACCAATTTCCAGATCGAATCCTACCTCGACCATCAGGCCGAAAAGTTCATCGCCCGCTTCGATGCCAATTCCTATCTGCATCTGACGCGCGCACTTGACGAGTTCGACGTGGCGGAGCGTTTCGGCGGGCTGGAAAAGGCGTGCGAACGCATCACGGCGCGGCTTCTTTTGGTGTCGCTTTCCGGGGATTGGCTTTTCAGCGAGGATCAGTCGCAAGTGATCGCAACCGCGATGATGAAGGCGAAAACACGCGTCTCCTATGCGCATCTCGACGTGAAAGTGGGGCACGACGGCTTCCTTACGCACATCACCGAACTTGCGCAGGTCGTGGGCGGCTTCCTCAACGAGCGCAAGATGAACGTGACCGAAACGAAGCAAGGGCAGTATCAGGCACTCGTGGACATGATAAAACCTTCCGCGCGCGTGCTCGACATCGGCTGTGGCAACGGGCAGCTGCTCTCCACCTTGCGCGAGAAAAAGAACATCTCCGGCGTTGGCATCGACATAGACATCCCCCGCCTTGCCACATCCGTCCACGCCGGCAACGACATCCTCTATGAAGATGCAGACGACCGCCTTGCGTTGATACCCGACAAATCCTTCGACCAGGTGGTGGTGAACGAAACGCTGCCCGTCCTGAAACGTCCCGACGACCTCATCGGGCAACTTTTGCGCGTGGCGGACGAGGCGATTGTGGGCTTCCAGAATTTCGGCCAGTGGACGGTGTGGGCGCAGCTTGCGCTCCACGGCAGGATGCCTGTGGCAAAGCAGCTGCCGTATGCCTGGTACGACACGCCGAACATCCATTTCTTTACATTGCGCGACTTCAAGGAGATGTGCGCGCGCCACGGCATCGAAATCCTCGAAACGCGCACCGAGGCGCGGACGTGGTTCGGCAGGTTGCTGCTTTCCCTCGGCTTCAAAAATCAAGGCGCGGAACACGTGGTCTGCCGCCTTGGGAGAATCGAAAAATGATACTCACAGCACGCATCGCCGTACTCACCAAACGGTTTCTCGCAGCACTTTATCCTGAAATTTACGGGACGGAAGTGGGCGGCGAGGTGGATGGCAACCTCAAGCGAATCGCCAAGGATCTCGAGCGCGAAATCGCCGAAATGATGCCCGATGAGGACGCGAAAGCCATAACGGGCAAGTTCATGGAGCAGATTCCCGAAGTGGCCAAACGCCTCAAGGAGGACGTCCAAGCCGCATACGAGGGCGACCCCGCCGCGCGCTGCCCTGCCGAAATCGTGATGGCGTATCCCGGCATGTATGCGATAACGATCCACCGCATCGCGCACGTACTCTATACGCTCAAGGTGCCGCTCATTCCGCGCATAATGGCGGAGTTGGCGCATTCGCGCACGGGTATCGACATCCATCCGGGCGCGACCATCGGCAGAAGGTTCTTCATAGACCACGGCACGGGAGTTGTTATCGGCGAGACGTGCATCATCGGCAACGACGTGAAACTCTATCAGGGCGTGACGCTCGGTGCTCTGTCGTTCCCGCTGGACGACAACGGCTTGCCCGTGAAAGGCATCAAGCGCCATCCGAACGTGGAAGACCGCGTGGTGATCTATGCCGGGGCCACAATCCTCGGCGGAGATACGACCATCGGGCACGACAGCGAAGTGGGCGGCAACGTGTGGCTGATGGAGTCGATCCCGCCTTGCTCGAGGGTCTACAACAAACCGCCAAAGCCGGAAATCCGCCGCCGCGCCAAGTGCAAGATTTAGCAAACCTGTGCGCTCGCGGGTGCAATTTTGCGCTTGATTTTCGCACGGGTTTTGTGTAGTATACACAAAACGATTTACAGACAAAAGGAGAATAGACGAAATGAAACATTCCATACTTTTTGCGGGCGTTCTGTGCCTTGCACTCGCGGGCTGCCGCTACGGCAAGAATGCGGACGATGCGGATCTTCTTGCCGGCGCGGGCGACAGCGTGGCCGTGGGGGGCGACGCCGATGCGCTTTTGGGCGATGACGTGGCCGTGGACATTGCCGACGTGGGTCTTGAGGGCGATGCCGATGCAGAAGACGGCATAGTGGCCGCCACCGAAGTGCCTTTCGACTCCATCTACGCGCCCGTGACGGATGCGGTGTTCGCGCCTGTGTATTTCTCGTTCGACGCAAACGCGATTTCCGCCGCCGAAGAGCCCAAGGCCGATGCCGTGGCCGAGCATCTCAAGGCCAATCCCAAGCACGTGGTGATAGTGGAAGGCAATTGCGACGAGCGCGGCTCCAACGAATACAACGTATCCCTCGGCGAGCGCCGCGCGGGTGCGATCCGCGACTATCTTGCGGCATCCGGCGTGGATGCGGCGCGCATCCAGACGCGCAGCTATGGCGAGGAGAAACCCGCCGTGGCCGGCACGGGCGAAGAGGTGTGGCGTTTGAACCGCCGCGGCGAGTTTGCAATCTTCACCAAGTGACGGTTTGCGCCGCGCCGCTTGCTCCGGCCGCCGTGCAACTATCGCGGCGGCGGCAAACGGCACGGCGCATATCGCAAACTGCATGTTTGCCTTTGTGTTCGATTCGGTTGGCGGCGGCGAGTGGATTGTGCTCGCCGCCGTAGTGCTTATTGTGGCAGGCCCGCAAAACCTGCCAAAGACCGCGCGCAAAATAGGCAATATCATCGGCACGATCAAGCGTACGTGCAATGCGTTGATGCAGGAAATACTTGCGATGGACGAGGAGGAAGTGCCGCCGCCACCGCCTGTGGCCAGCGCAAGAGAGCAGGAAGACACCACCCTCCATGACCGGACGTGACACGAGAACACAGCCGTTGATGGCGCATCTGGCGGCGTTGCGCACGTGCATAATATCGTGCGCGGCGGCGTGGGTGGCGTGCTGTATCGCGGCGGGGGTGTTTGCGCCGGCGATTCTCGAATGGCTCAAGGCGCCGGCGGCGGCACTGGAGGAGGCAGGGCGCATAAAAGTGGAAGGGCTGGACCTCACAAGCGGTTTTGCCACGATACTTTCCATAGCAATGTGGGGCGGGCTTGCGGCGGCGGCACCGATGATGGCGTATTTCATTTTGCGCTTCGTGTTTCCCGCGCTTTCACGCCGCGAGAAGGCGTATATACTGGGGTATCTCGTTTTCGGGACGATGGGGCTGGCGGCGGGGTTCGCGCTTGCATATGCGCAGATGCTGCCGATGGCGGTGAGGTTTTTCGACGCGATAAACGCGTGGGTGGGGCTGCCGGTGGAGACGGTGCGCATAGAAGGGTACATAGCGATAATTTTGAAGGCGATGCTGGGGCTGGGGCTGGTGTTCCATCTGCCGCTGATGCTGTTTGTGCTGGGGTGCATGGGGGTTGTGTCGTCCGCAATATTGCGTGCTTGGAGACGCTTTGCGATAGTGATGGCGTTTTTCCTGGGGATGGTGTTGACGCCGCCGGATCCGATGAGCCAACTTGTGATGGCGATCCCGCTGTGCCTCTTATACGAGGCATCGATTTGGGGGGTGTGGCTGAAGGAACGCGTGGGCACGCGGAGGGAGGCGGCATGAAAAACCGTATATTGCTGCCGTTCGGTTTTGCCGCGCTGATTTTGACGGGCGCGGTGCTGCTGGCGATGCCCGTGGCCAATACGTCGGGGCATTGGATGGATTTTGCCGATGCGATGTTCACGAGTTGTTCGGCGGTGTGCATAACGGGGCTTTCCGTGATTGATCCGGGCGAGGCACTCACGCGTTGCGGCCAGATTATATTGATGGTGCTTACGCAGATAGGGTGCGTGGGTATAATGATGCTGGGGACGTTCGTGTTCGCGCTGGTGGGCAGGAGGATGTCGATTGCGGATTCGCGGACGGTGGGTGTGGAATACGGCATAATCGATCGCGGCGGGCTGCGGCATCTTGCGCTGTGGGTGGTGTTCAGCATGCTTGCGATAGAGGCGATGGGCGCGTGGGGGCTGTGGCGCACGCTGCCGGAGGCGTTTGGGACGGGGAGCGAGAGGGCGTTTCAAGCGGTGTTTCTTTCGATGATGTCGTTCAGCAATGCGGGGTTTTCGATAATGCCGGGGAGCGTGGAGGCGTTGCATGCAGCACCGGTGGCTACGCTTGTTTCCTGCGCGTTGATAATAACGGGCGGGTTGGGGTTTCTGGTGTTGCACAATCTCTGCACGATACGTTTCTGGCGGCGCAATTTGAACAAACGCGGGAGGATGAATCTGCACACGCGCGTGGTGCTGCGCATGACGTGCTATCTCACGGCGATGGCGTTTGTGCTGTTCATAATGTTTGAACTTGGCGATGGCGGCGTGCTTGCGCGGTTCGACACATGGGGGGGGAAACTTTCCGTTGCGCTGTTCCATTCGGTTACGCCGCGCACGGCGGGGCTTGCGATAGTGCCGGTGGAGGATCTGCACCCGGCTACGCAGTTCGTGGACATGGTGCTGATGTTCATAGGCGGGGGCACGGGCAGCGCGGGCGGCGGCATAAAAATGACAACCTTCTTCGTATTCGTATGTTCGCTTGCCGCGATCTACCACGGGCGCAAAGACGTGACCGTGCACAAGCGCACACTGCCTGTGGACATAGTGCGCGAATCCATCGTAATCACTTTCCTCTACGCCGCCGCAATAGCCGTGTGCGCCACGCTTCTGCTAGCAACAGAGAACGGACGCGCCGGCCTTTCGCCGGGACGGATCATATTCGAGACCGTCTCCGCGATAACCACCACCGGCCTTTCGGTGGGCGACACTACACGCAACCTCTCTGGCGCGGGGCGCACGATAATCTGCTTGGCGATGTTCGCAGGGCGCATGGGGGCCCTTACGATCGTACTACTCATCGCCGGACGGGAGGAGACAGCCTCCATCCGCTACCCCAAAGAGGAAATAGCCGTCGGCTAGATGCCGCCGGCACGACCAGGAGGTTAACATGTTCAAGATAGGCTGCCACTTGTCGAGCGCGGGGGGATACCTCGCGATAGGCCAGACCGCCAAATCCATTGGCGCAAACGTGTTCCAGTTTTTTACGCGCAACCCTCGCGGTGGCGCGGCCAAGCCTATCGACCCGCAGGACGTGGCGGCGTTCAATGCGTTCGCTGCGGAGAACTCCATCGGTCCGATTCTAGCACATGCGCCGTATACTTTGAACGCCGCAGCCGCAGTGGAGTCCATACGCGCATTTGCGCACGCCACGATGAAGGACGACCTCCAGCGGCTTGAAGCGACGCCTGGCGCGTTGTACAATTTCCATCCAGGTTCGCACGTGGGGCAAGGAACGGAGAAGGGTATCGAGCTTATAACAGGGCTTTTGAACGACATCCTTTCGCCCGCGCAATCCACCACGGTTTTGCTTGAAACTATGGCCGGCAAAGGCAGCGAGGTGGGGGGGAGTTTTGAAGAACTCGCGCAGATAATTTCGCGCACGGAGGTGGATGCCAAACTCGGCGTATGCCTCGACACATGCCACATTTGGGACGGCGGCTACGACATCGCATCCAATCTGGACAAGGTGCTTGAGGACTTCGACGACATCATCGGGCTGAAACGCCTCAAGGCGATCCATCTCAACGATTCGATGAATCCGCTTGCCGCGCACAAGGATCGCCACGCGCAGATAGGCAAGGGCAAGATAGGCCTTGACGCATTGGCGGCGGTGGTGAACCATCCGCTTCTGCGCACGCTCCCGTTCTATCTGGAAACGCCTTGCGACCTGGACGGATACCGCGCAGAGATCGCACTTCTCAAATCGGTCAGGAACTAGGAAGCGGCAGCCGCCGGCCGCGAATCGCCTCCGGATGCATGCGCTTGGTCCGCGCGATTCCCGGTTTGCGGATTCCGTTCCTTGTCTATTCCGATGCTTACTGCTGCGGAAAGGGAATTCGTTGCCGGGTTCTTCACGAAGGGGCGGCGCGTGCTGGATTTCACCACGCCGGCGTTCCATCGTTTCGTGGAGAACGTGTTGTGGCATCGGCTTCCGCGCGGCCATGATGCAATGGCGGCGACGTGCGTGGATGCGTTCCGTGAATTCGTGACGAGCGAATCGGCGCCGTATCTTGAAGTGATCCTCCTTGTGAAGGCGCTTTTGCACTATTACGAGGCGGCCGTGGCCACGCCGGGATATTCGGCGCGGCGCATGCGCAACGATACGGCATATCGCGTGTGCAGGTTGATAATAATGCGCGAAGCGGTGGCGCATCTCAAGACGAAACCGCCGGTGGAGGATGTGCTGCCGTATCTACAGCCGCCGCCTGCGCACGATGTGCGGCCGCGTTCGCAATACTATTTTGCGCTGTGGCGGCGTGCGCTGGAGCTCTATCCGGTATGGAACGACATCGACATAAATTCGCTTGCGCGCGACGACATATTGTATCGCGGGTTCGATGCAGAGCTGCTGGTGGTGGCGCAAGGTTTCCGCGCAGTGGAAACGCTGGAGAGAACCCTTGCGGCAAAGGCGGCGGAGGGGAATGCGCTGCGGGTGGCGCATCTTTTCATGAGGTCGTCGGCAATGAGGCGCGCGATAGATGCGATGACGTGTTTCGAGGTGAGGCTGCATTGCACGTTCATGCCGGACTGGCTGCAGAATGCGATACAGGAATACAACAGTGCGCTGCGGGGGGTGTTCACGGCGTTCATGCCGCAGATGAAGGTGGCGTCGTTCATGGCATGGGCGAATGCGGCGGAGGTGTGCATGGATAGATGGGAAGATTGGACGGCGCTAGGACTGGGGGATGCCGAGCGAATTTTCCTGCGGGTGCTGGATTTCCGCACAGCGGCGGCGAGGGCGATGAGGCTTGCGGATGTGTTCGCGTTCGATTTGAACGTGCGCGAGTGCAACGGGAGAAAGGTGTTTTTCGAGCCGGAGCCGGGGAGCGCAGCGGAATGGGAGGCGTTGCGCGAGCAGCCGGCGATGGCGTTGCACGAAGGGCGATACACGATAATGGCGTTCTGCCGCCAAGTGGCGCGCCGCGTGAAAAACGAAATTCCCGCAGTGCGCAATCTTTCGCAGGCGGTGGCGTATATACTTTTTGCGCAAAGCGGAGAACGTCTGCACGCGCTGTGCCGCAAGGTACGCGAATACAAAAACGAATATGGATGGTCGGACGCGCTGTTTTTGAAAATCATACGTTCGCCGAAGCGGAGAATACGTTTGAAGGATTGAAAAAGAAAATCCGCATATTCCTCTTTAGCACCCTTATCCTGGATTTTTTGATGAGGTGGACGGGACGTTCCGGCATGGACAAGATTCTGCCGCCCCTTCGGAGCTATATACATCGGTTGTCTGTGCCGGGGGTTCCGCTGCGCTTCACCCCCGTCTGTGTTCTTACGCCGCTTCGCGGCTACGGATACACCAGCAAGCTCCGACGGGGCGATAAGATTACGGACGGGTGTGGAGCACTGCCCTCCCCCTAGGCGGCAGAGTATAAAGCCTCACACAAAGTTCACGAAGTTTTAAGCCGCGAAGCGGCGTAAGAACACAGACGGGGG
>JAFVCR010000061.1 GCA_017479035.1 Kiritimatiellia bacterium
CAAGATTGACGAACTCCACCGGATGAAACTCTTGAAGTTTCTTCTAGTGAAGACCGCCGCCGTGCGTTGTGGCGTAAAACCGGGCGAACTCCTGCGCGTGCGCCACTGCTATGAGGATGCGAACGAAGAAGGTTTGCGCTATTGCCTTTATCGCAGCGACGTATACGAGGCTCTGGGGCTGGATTATCTGGAGTTGCGCGTGGAGGAAGCATCGTCGCTTGTGCTGTTCTACAATCCATCCGTCCTTGCGCAGACTCTTTCCGTGCGTAGCAATTGCGCGTGGCTGGCGCGTTTTGGCTATCGCGGCACAATGCCGGCAATGCTGGAACATCTTTGCAAACGCTTTGAAAGCGATGCCCTGCCGCACGAAATTGGCATATTCATCGGTTATCCGCTGAAGGATGTCGTTGGCTTCATGAAGCATCTGCCGGCCACGCCGCTCCATTGTTCTCTGCGCAGCCAGTGGCGCATTTACGGTGCGGCGGAGCCTTCTCTCGCCGTGATGGCGCGCTACGCTGCAGCGGAAGCGCGCGCCGCAGCAGCATTTGAAAACGCGCCAGACCTAGAAGGCTTCAAATGCCGTCTGCCGCCAGCCGCATGACTTTACATACAATAGAAAAGGACTGATACATGAAAAAACTCCTAGCATCTGCTCTGATAATCGCCGCAGCGGCATACGCCCGCGCCGCGCGGCCGCTCGATCCATACTCCGGCCTTGATAAAATAGCACCTTCCGTGACCAATCTCGCCGCGCATCTTGTGTTGCCCGATTTCGTGCAGGAAGGCAGCACGGCACGCGGCGTTGTGGCATATTCCAACCTTCTTTCCACTGCGGTGCTGGATGCTCCGGCGTTCATGGTGGCTGTGGACGGCGAACCTCTCCCCGTAGCGTCTGCCACAGCGCCACTCATGCCGAACGCTTCTGGCGAGGTGGAATTTTCCTACATTGCCGGTGCTTCGCACACCGTTACACTTTCAATGATGGACGCAAACGCGCCCGCACGGCTCGAATCAATCCAAGACGAAGAGAATGCGCAGCAATCGCCCGCGTACGCCGCAGTCCTCCCCGTAGGCCCCGCACCTCTCTCTACGCGTTTCATCGCGCTTGGCAAACGCAAAGCAACATCCTATCTGTGGGAGTTCGACGACGGCTCCCAATCCACCGCCGCATCCCCCGTGCATACTTTCAGCGAAGTAGGTGCCCACGCCGTAACGCTCACGCTGGGCTATGAAAACGGCGAGAGCGAGCGCGTCACAATTCAAGATGCCGTCACGGTATGGGACGCGCCCGATGCCATAGTGCGCATCGTGCCGGCCAGCATTGTCTCCAATACGTTTTCCGTAGCGCTTGGAGATGCTGTTGATCTCGACATCGCACTCACTAACGATCTCGTATTCGCATTTGCGGCGGACGTGCGCACGGTGGGCGGCATACGCAAAGTGCGGCGTTTCTACGGCGGCATTGCAGGTGAATTCGGCACGGATATACAGACTTCGCTCGCCACGCCCGACGGGCTTTTATCGAAAGAAATCGATGCCACGGTAGACTTCGGCACGCCGCCTCTTTTGGCATGGGCCGGGCCGAAAGTTACCGCTTCGGCAACGATCGGCGCGGATCTTGCGCTTCACGCAAAAGGGCGGTTCGTGCGCGGCGTGCGCTTCGACGGCGAGCGGCCTTACCATGTAGGCGGTGCGGTGCTAGAGGAGCATGATGTGTCCTGCCCGCGTCTATTTTTGGATGCAACGGTTTTCGCGGGTCTGGAACTCGGCGCGGCGTTTGGCGTGTCGTCGCCACTGGGCACGGTGTCGGGCACGCTGTTTTCACTTACGGCTTCTGCCGGCGTGCGAGGCGATGTGGCGGCGGAGGCCACGGACGTTTCGCGCAGGCTGGATGCCACTTTGCGCCCGGTGGTGGAAGTAGAGTTCGTGCCCGTTTCCGTAACGCTCTTCGACGTGGTTGATTTCACGCCGGTGGTGAAGTCTAAAACTCTCTATGAAGGCCCTGCGCGCGAATTCCATTTTGCGGCGGACGGCATGGGCGAACTATTGCTGCAAACGCTGCCCGTGGCAGCAGGTTTCAACGGTTTGTTGCCCGATGTGGAGGTCGATGCCGCTCTTGCATCGCCGTGGCTTGCGCAGAAGCATCTCGTCCCGCGCCACGCAACATCAAGCGATGCCGCAAGCATATTGCGCCGCGCGTCCGGCAAACACGGCGCGGATGGCCATCCGCTGACGATATGGGACGATTTCGTATCCGGCACAAATCCAACCGACCATGCCGACCGCTTCGCCGCGTCGATAACAATCGGTGCGGACGGCAGGCCGCAATTCACCTGGTCTCCCGATCTTGGCGACGCACGCACATACACCATATACGGCACGGACGCGCTCGGCGGCGAATGGCATACGCCGCCGACAGACTCCGACCGTTTCTTCAAGGTGGAAGTGGACGTGAAGTAATGTGCCGCCAATGGAATCTACACGCATGAAAACATTTCGCAGATCAGCATGGTTCGCACCATTCGCCGTTTTGTTTGCAATCGTCCTCGCCGCCGCGCCGGCGGCAAAGGCGGACATCACCATCAACGGGACTTCGTACACGAAAGGCGTGAATCTCGGCTCAGGCACGTACACGGTCACCGGAACGGGGAACGCCAACAACAGGCTCATCGTAACGAAAGATTGCACGATCGTCCTCGACGGAGTTTCGTTTGCGCCGACGGCAAACCTCACCACGGGAATCCTCTCCAAAAAATACTACGGGTATCCGGCCATCTTCGTCACGAACGGGGTTACTGCCACGATCCGGCTCAAGGGTGCGAACACCATTACCCCGTCGAGTACGAAAGGCAACCAGACCGGGTTGTATGTAGGCAAGGGTGCGGCCGTCCACATCACCAATCTCACGGAAACGGCCTCGCTCAAAATCGATGCGTCTTCCTATTCCGGGAACGTCGGCATCGGCGGGTGGGCAGGCGAGAATGTTTCCGGCGGTGTCGTCACCTTTTGGGGTGGCACCATTGTAGCCAAAGGCGGTGAGAACGGAGCGGGCATCGGCGGTGCCAACGGCGGCACGGGTGCAACCGTCACAAACTGGAACGCCAACGTCACCGCGACCGGCGGAAAAGACGGCGCGGGAATCGGAGGGGGAAACACAGGCGCAGGGGGAACAGTCGAGATTTACGGCGGAAGCGTCACCGCGACTGGCGCGCAAAACGGCGCGGGAATCGGAGGGGGAAACACAGGCGCAGGGGGAACAGTCGAGATTTACGGCGGAAGCGTTACTGCGTCCAGCGCGAAATACGGCGCGGGAATAGGCGGAGGATACCAAGGCGCCGGCGGAATTGTCCGCGTGTACGGAGGGACTGTGACTGCGACAGGAGGTGCTGGAGCGGCAGGAATCGGCGGCGGCCGCAACGGGGCTGGCGGAACGTTTCGCATAGACGGCGGAAGAGCGACTGCCACCGGCGGCTAAGGCGGCGCGGGAATAGGCGGAGGACGTGCAGGTTCGGGAGGATATTTCTACAATTACGGCGGCACGGTCTATGCCAAAGGCGACAGCGCGTCGAGCACTGCATCTGCCGACATCGGTTCGGGATACAGCTACTCCGGCTCGGATTCCCACATCTGCCGCATCACCGGCGGAAGCACCGGGCTTGCCAATGGAAGCGTGACCGGGCAGAACGCGGCATCGAACACAACGGAGCGCATATATCGCGTCGTTCTCACCGGGCTCACTGCGGGCAAGAAATACGTCTTCGACGGCCTTTCCGACAATCTTTCCTACACGTATTCCCAGAAAAACATCGTCGCCGATTCGAACGGCCAGGTCCACGTGTGGCTTCCGCCGGCCGAACACGTCTTCACCTTCGATGCGGACGGCAAACGCTACCAATACACGACTGCCAACGCGACTGGCAAGCAGACTCTCTCCCCCGTCGAAATCGCAACCTCCACGACCGTCACGTTCGCGGATTGGGATGGCTCGACTATTGCCGAATTTACCGCCGACCCAGGCGCAACGCTCGCCGCACCCGCCAATCCCGTGCGCACCGGCTACACGTTCGCGGGCTGGTCTCCCGCAGTGCCGTCCGTCTATCCAGCCAAGAACACGACCTATACGGCGCAATACACTGTGAACAATTACTCTATCTCGTTCGATACGGACGGCGGAGAAGCGATGGATGACGCTTCGTTCGATTACGGCGCGGCGGTGGCGGTGGCCGACCCTGTGCGCGAAGGTTATGTCTTCAAAGGCTGGGAACCTGCGCTGCCCGCGACCATGCCAGCGGAGAACCTCTCCGTAAAAGCAACATGGGATCTCGCTCCATTCTTCCGCCTTGTTTCCGTAACGCCCGGCGCGGACGGCAAAGTGAGCGTAAAA
>JAFVCR010000062.1 GCA_017479035.1 Kiritimatiellia bacterium
CAAATGGAGTTTGAGTTCCTGACGGGATAGACGCATGCGCTTGCGCAACAAGCAGAGCCGCAAAATCTTCGGAATTCCGCAAAACCGCGCGGGCCTTTCCGAGGGCTCGCCAGCGCTTTGCAAAGGTGGGGATATTCCAGGATGCGGGAGGGTTTACAAAAACGGGGGGATTTGGTATAATGGGCGCGCCTATATCATAGAGGATTTGGGGAAATGAGTGAAATTAGGGTTCGTTTTGCGCCGTCGCCTACGGGCAAGGTGCATATCGGCAACATAAGAGCGGCCATTTTCAACTGGCTGTATGCGCGCCATGTGGGCGGGAAGTTCCTTTTGCGCGTGGAGGATACAGACCTGGAGCGATCCACGCCGGAGGCCATAAAGGCACTTTTCGAGTGCATGGAGTGGTTGCGGCTCGACTGGGACGAAGAGGTGTTCTACCAGACGCGGAACGTGAAGAGGCATCTTGATTGCGTAGAGAAACTAATCGCAGACGGTCGTGCCTACAAGATGGAGAAGACTTCCCGCGACGGCAAGACCGGTGAGGTGGTGATGTTCCGCATGCCGAAGGAAGGAGTTTTGGCATACGACGACCTCGTGAAGGGGCATATGGAGAAGAAGGCGGAGGACGTGCCGGACTTTGCGATAGTCCGTTCCGACGGGTCGCCGATATTCCACATTGCGAACGTGGTGGACGACATCGACCAACGTGTGACGCATGTGATCAGGGGGGACGACCACGTGGAAAATACGTTCAAGCATCTGGAACTTTTCCGCGCGCTCGGGGCGGAGCCGCCGCGTTACGGGCATTTGCCGATGATCGTGAACCAGCAGGGCAAGCCGTATTCCAAGCGCGATGGCGCGGCGTTCGTGGGAGAGTTCCGCGAGCAGGGGTATCTGCCAGAGGCGTTGTTCAACTATCTGCTGCTGCTGGGGTGGAACCCTGGGGACGAGCGCGAGGTGCTGACGCGCAAAGAGATGGTGGAACTTTTCGACATAACGGATTGCCACGTGACGGCGGCGAAGTTCGACATCAAGAAACTCCAGTGGATGAACGGCGAATACATCCGCCGCACGCCGAAGGAAGAATACAAGAAGGAACTTGAGCAACGTATCGCGGCGGCGGGGCTGGAGGTGCCGGCCGGGTTTGACATGGACCTGCTTGCGGAGCAGCTGCAGGTGAGAACGAAATTCTGGAACGACATTCCGGGGAACTGTAGGTTCTTCTTTACTGACGATTTCGAGTTCGACGAGAAGGCTGTGGCGAAGCGGTTGAAGAAGGACGGCGTGAAGGAGATTCTCCTCGACATGGCCGAACGCTTTGGGAAACTCGAGCCGTTCACGGCGGCGGCGGGAGAGGAGATGGTAAAGGAACTTTCGCAGGGTAACGGGATGGGGTCTTGGGTGCATCCGATCCGTGTGGCGGCGAGCGGCAAGGGCGAGGGGATTGGACTTTTCGAGATGCTGGAACTTTTGGGGCGCGAGAAAACGGTGGCGCGTCTGAAGGCGGCGGCGGAGAGATTGTAGCAAATGGCAGAGAACGAAAAGCCGCGCCACATACCGCTGGCGCAGAAATACCGCCCGATGACGTTTGCGGACGTGGTGGGGCAGGCGCACGTGACGCGCACGTTGAAGCATGCGCTGGAGATGGGGCGCGTGGCGAATGCGTATCTTTTCATAGGCCCGCGAGGTATAGGCAAGACGACGCTTTCGCGCATTTTCGCAAAGGCACTGAACTGCACGAACCCGCACGACCACGAGCCGTGCGGAGAGTGCGAAAACTGCAAGGCGATAACGATAGGCAACAGCCTAGATGTGACGGAGCTCGATGGGGCATCGCACAACAAAGTGGAAGACGTGAAGCCTATCATAGATGCGGTGGATTTTCCGCCGTCGGCCTCGAAATACCGCGTGTTTATCATCGACGAATGCCACATGCTCTCGACCGCAGCGTGGAACGCGCTTTTGAAGACGCTGGAGGAGCCGCCGCCGTATGTGAAGTTCATCTTTGCGACGACGGAAGGCGACAAGATGCTTGCGACGATCGTGAGCCGCTGCCAGCGTTTCGATCTGCGCCGGATACAGACGAACGAGATCGTGGCGAGGCTCAAGCACATCTGCGAGATCGAAAAAGTGGATGCCGGGGACGATGCGCTACTTGCAATAGCACGCGGAGCGGAAGGCGGCATGCGCGATGCGTTGAGTTCGCTGGATCAATTGATCTCGTTCAAGGAAGACGGCAAAATCACGGAAGAGGATGTCCTCAACATATTCGGCCTTGTAAGCCGCACGGCACTGGAGAGCCTGGCGGGTGCGATACTGCGCGGAGACGCGGCGGCGATTTTGAATGCAGTGGAGGAGTTCGATTCGGCGGGACGCAACATGAGGAGGCTCTCGGGAGAACTCATGCAGCACTTCCGCAATCTCGTGGTGTACATGGCACTGGGAGCCGGCACCAAGAGCCTCGAGGCCACGCCGGAGCAGATAAAGACGCTCGAGGAACAGGCGAAGAAAGTGGATATATCGCGCATCTACCGCATTGCAGATGCGCTAGCGGAGATGGAAGACAAACTGCGCTACACGTTGAGCGTGCGCGCATTGATGGAGATGACGCTTCTGCGGGCGGGGCGCATTGCAAGCGTGGCGAGCGTGGAGGAATTGATGCGCGCCGTGCGCCAGCTGGCGGCGGGGCTGCCGGCGAGCGTGCAGAGCGCACCTCAACCCGCTCCCGCGAAAAGCGAAGCACCGCAGCGCGCAAACCCGATACTCGACGAGCCGAAGATGAACCGCATCATCGAAGCAGTGGGCGGCACGACCATAGACGTGACACGATGAACCATGAAACCACAGAATAGAAAACAACCACGCAATGCACGAAACGTATTTCAATGTTCGTGTATTTCGTGGTTTCATTTCAATGGTTGAGAACGATTTGAAACAAGGAACAATGACATGGCAGAGATGAATATGCTCCCCGGCGACGAAGTGCGCCAGATAATGTGGCGTTTCGCAGACCGGTTCGATGTGCAGATGGCTGTGGCAGCAGCACGTGCCACGGCGCGCGGATACGTTGCACGGCTCGTGGCAAACAACGAGCGCGCCACGCACGAATGGACGGATGCGAAGAACAGGCTTTTCGAGGAGTTCGACAACTGCGGCGTGACGGCGGCGGGGCTAGATGCGGCATACGGCGGCATGTTCGCGGGGCCGCGCAATCTGCCGCTTGCGCTGTTGAGCTATGAAGTGGCATGGGTCGACCAAGGTGCGGCCACGACGAGCTTCGTGAACGATCTTGCGATGGGCCCCATCGCGGAACTCGGCACGGAAGAGCAGAAGGCGAAATACATGGGTCTGTGCGCGCCGGGGAATCCCTCCGGCAAGACGTGGAGAGGGTCTTTCGCGCTGACGGAGCCGCTGCCGTATGTGGGTGTGGATACGGGCGTTCTTTGCGGGCGCGTGAGCGTGGCGGAGTGGAAAGAAGGCGAAGAGCCGATGATACGCGTGGAAAAGCGCGGGCGCTTCATCACCAACATCGCGGTGTGCGACTATATAACCATTGCCGCCAACACGGGCGACGAGCGCATAAAAGGTTCGTGCATGGTGATTGTGGAAGCGACGGATCCCGGCAAGTTCGATCGCGGTGCGCAGACGAAGAAACTCGTGCACCAGCTCTCCAATACGGGCGACCCGGTAATCGACGTGGTGGTGCCGGCAAGCCGCATCGTGGGCGGCTACACGATAAAAGACGGCGTGATAGTGCCGAACCTGCAACATAGCGAGATAATCGCGCAGGTGTTTTCCAAGACGCGCGTTGCGGTGGGCATAATGGGAGCGGGTGCGTTGATGAGCGCGATAGAGCCGGTGATACGCTACCAGAGAACGCGCTTCCGTGGCGCGGCGGGTGTGGAAGAGACATCGCCGCGATACACGCTTGGGCTACAGATGAAAGAGGATGCCACGCAGCGGCTTGCAGGAGTGTGGGCTACGGCAGAGGCTGCGGCTTCGCTAGGGTTTGCCACGGCAAGGGTATTCGATGCGCTCGAAGAAGTGCAGGACGAGGCCAAGGCCCTGCTGGGCAAGGGGAGGGAGATGTTGAAGAACATGAAAGCCCCGTCGGAAAAGGCGGTTGCAATGCTTGCGGCGGGAGAAGATCCGCAAACGAGCGGCGATGCAACGGTGAAATACGTGCATTTGCAGGCGTTGGCAAACATTCTATGCCCGGCCACGAAACTGTGGAACACGGGTCATGGCGCGGATGTGATGCGCCAGGCGGTGAGCCTGATGGGCGGCTACGGCATCACCGAAGACTGCCACGGATTCTTGTTCTACAAGTGGACGGACACGCAACTTGCCGCCACGTACGAAGGCCCGGAGGTGGTGCAGCGCCGCCAGATTTCCGAGACGATGGGCAATGCCGTGTTTCTTGCGCAGGTTGCCGCATGGGAGGCGGAGTTGAAGGCATGCCCCAAGGCCGCCGCGAACGGAGCTGCGGCACTTGCAGCAGCATTTGCGCTGTGGCGGTGGACGCAGGAGTTTGCAAAACGCGCAAAGGACGCGGACGGACGCAAACTCGGCCAGAGCCAGAGGCACGGGGTGGTGTTCACGCTTGCAGACGCGCTTGCGGGGCTTGTGGCGGCGTGCTGCCTGTGGCAGGACATAAAACATCTCGCGCTCAACGGCGCGGCGAATGAAACCGTGGCACCCGAGCTCGAAAACTATCTTGCCACCTTCAACGATCTGCTCGGCACGATCGCAGGCGAGATGGCGGGCGAGGCGGTGCGCCTTTGCACGGACGTGGCGTTCGGTTTCGGCGCGGCGGCGGACGAGGACAAGAGCGCGTTCAACGCGTTGCGCACAGACGTGGAAAACGCGCTTGCCGGAACGCGGCTTGCAAAGGATCGCGCCGCGAAAACGCTGACCACGATAATGATCCCCGAGGCCGCAGACTATCCCCTGTGAGGAACCTCATCTTCGCACGCGAGGCATGGAAAAGTTGAAAAGGAATTTGCCGTTCTTGACGGCGGCGGCGGCGATGCTCGCCGCGTTCCACGCGATGTATGTGCGCGTGGGGATGGTAGTTTTCTTTTCCGCACAGGAGGATATGACGTTCGCCGCGCTGGTGCCGCTATTTTCCGCATACCTCGCGTGGGAGGACAGGGGCAATCTTGCAAAGGCCGCCGCAGGGCCGTCCATATGGGGTTTTGCGGCGTGCGTGCCATTGCTGTTTGCGTCGTTTTTGGGGTCGCGCGGGGAACAGATGCGGCTGGAGCAACTGGGATTCATAGGACTGGTGGTGGCGTTGCCGTGGGCGTTCTACGGGTGGAAATGCGCGAGGCGATTAGCATTCCCGGCGGCGTATCTGCTCTTCACGATTCCGCTGGCGTCGTTCCTTGATTTCGTAACAGTTAAACTGCGTCTTTTTGCGGTGGCCACTGCGATTGCCGTGTTGAACGGGTTTGGACTTGATGCGGCGCAGCAGGGAACCGCAATAATATCGAATGGTGCGATGCCGTTTTCGATCGATGTGGCGGAGCCGTGCAGCGGGTTGAGGAGCCTTTTTGCGCTGTCTGCATTGACGGTGGCATACGCGCGGCTTTACCAGCCAACGTGGCCGAGGAGAATCGCTTTGATGCTGTGCGCGGCACCGCTTGCCGTGGCAGGGAACGTGGCGCGGATAATATCGATATGCCTTGTCAGCGCGGTGTGCGGCAAGGAATTCGGGACGGGGTTCTACCACGACTACTCCGGATACATCGTGTTCATAGCGGCGATTCTGCTGATGCTGGCCGCAAGCGGGCTGATAGACAAAATCGCGGCGGGGAGAGCCCCCAAGGCGGAACGGACGGAAACGAAGCCGGAGGCGGCGGAGGTGGAGCATGGCGGCGAAAGCGCGGATACCCGTTCGGGGAATCGCACGAGATGGATTTTCGTTGCGCTGCTTTTGCCGGTGCTGTTCTTCCAGGCCACCACTCCTGCGCCGGAGATAGCGGATGAACTCAAGTGCAGGTTGCCAGACGCGCTTGCGGGATATGCGGTGGACGATGTTCTATCCTGCCAGGAAGAACAATGCGCAAAGGCATGGACGCTTGCGGAACTTGCCGGGAACGACCGCTGCCCCGCATGCGGAGGAGAATTGGACGGGATGTCTCTTGCGGAGAGGCTCATTCTCCCGCCTGATACACGCATAGTGAAAAAAGTATACAGTTCCGCATTTGGGGAGAGATATTTCGTTTCGATGGTATACGGCGGCAAAACCCGCGCATCACTGCACAGGCCGGAGATGTGCTTGCCATCCCAAGGCAATTTGATGCGCGACAAACGCAACCTCGAAACGCGCGTTCCTTTCCACGCGATAGGATATTCCAACAGGCGCGGCAATGCAGTGCTGGCGTATACGTTCTTCAACCAGGAGAATTACCGCACGGCATCGCACACTGCGCGGATATTCCGCGACGTGCTGGACCGTTCGCTGCGCAACCGTATCGACCGCTGGGCGATGGTGACGGTTGCGACATATTCCGCCGGTGAACTTGCCGACCCGCATTTCCGTGCGCGCTTGGGGCATTTCCTGGATACTCTTGCGGAGGCGGTGGAATGACAATGCCCGCCAATGTGCACCAATGGATTGCATCGTATGAAATTTTTGCAGACATTGCTTGATTTCGGCATGGACATCGCGCCGTACGCCTCGCTTTTTGCGGGGGCGTTCGCGCTAGCGTGGTTGGCCACGCCGCTGGTACGCAAGTGGGCGATTTCCTGCGGCATGGTGGACAAGCCCTCGCCGCGTCGTATCAACAAAACGCCGATTCCACGCGCAGGCGGGCTTGCGATATATTTCGCGGCAACGGTCTCTACCACGATTTTCATGGTTGCGACAGGCCGCCCGGCCACGGCATTCTGCACAATTGGCGAGCATTACATTTTCATCGCGCTCGCATCGGCACTGGTGCTTGTGGGGCTTGCGGACGATCGTTATTCGCTGCGCCCGGGCGTGAAACTTGCAGGACAACTTGCCGTGGCGGCAGGTGCGCATTTCTTTTTCGGCGTGGGGTTTGCACGCATATTCCCGTTCCTGGCGGGATGGCCGGACGCGCTTGTAACGATATTCTGGATAACGGGTGCAATCAACGCATTCAACCTCATCGACGGGCTGGACGGCCTTGCCACAGGGCTTGCGACCATAGGTTTTACGGGGGTTGCGGGAGCGTTGCTTTTTGCCGGGCATCCGTCCGACATACTGGTGTATTGCGCGTTCACAGGCGCGTGCCTGGCGTTTCTGCGGTTCAATTTCCATCCGGCAAACATATTCCTTGGCGACACGGGCTCCATGTTCCTTGGATTCTCGTTGAGCACGCTGCCGCTGAAAACGGGCGGCGGCACGAGCGCGCTGCTGACGGTAACGGTGCCGCTGCTTGCAATGGGCGTGCCGATATTCGACACCACCCTTGCAATAGTCCGCCGCACGTTGCGTTCGATCCTCAAGAAGCAAATCCGCCACAGCGTAGGCAACGACAAAATAATGACTGCCGACACAGACCATCTGCACCACCGCATACTGCGCCGCGCGGGTTCGCAGAAAGCGGCGGCATGGACGTTGTATCTGATGGCGATAGCGTTGGTGCTGGTGGGGGTGCTGTCGGTAGCGTTGCGGTCCAAATCGTCCGGCATATTCGTACTTGCGTTTCTCGCCGCGATAGTGGTGGGCATGCGCGACATGGAACGCATAGAACTGTGGGACGCGGGGAGGCTGCTCAAAAACGTTGCGTTCCGTAAAGATTTGCAATCGTTCCGCCGGAGGAGGCTGTTGCGGGTGCCGCTGTCGGTAACGATAGATCTGGCGGTGCTGGTGATGGCGTGGCTTGTGGCACTTGCGCTTTCCACGGGCGACATAACGTTCGATGCAATCAAGAAACTTCTGCTTGTATATGTGGTGCCGGTGTTTCTCTGGCTCGTTGCGGCGGGGATATATCGCGTGGTGTGGTCGCGCGCGACGGTGGGGGATTTTCTGCGCCTTACGTGTTCGGCGTTTTTCGGAACGGGCGTGGCGGTGGCGGCCGTGATATTCCTCGATTTGCGGGTGCCGAGGTTTACTTCGTTTTCAGTTCTGTATTTTGCGATAGCCGCGCTGGGGCTAGTGTGGTGGCGGGCGTTGCGCGGCGTAGTGCGCGACATTTTCTACGGCCTTGGCAGGATACGGCTGGAAGACGACGGTACGGCAGAGCGCATATTGATATATGGTGCAGGATTGCGATTCCGTTCGTACCGCCGCGAACTGGTCCGCGCAACAGGGGACGAATCCAAACGCAAAATCATACTCGGCATTTTGGACGATGACATTCTGCTCAAGGATCATGTCATAGGCGGCCAGCGCGTGTGGGGAACGCTTGCGGATGCTTCGCGCGCGATAAAAAAACTGCGCATAGATACGGTGGTCATTACATGTTTGATGACACCCAAACGCCAACGCCAGGTGGTTTCCGCGCTTAAGCGGATCGGCGTGAAAGTCCGCATCTGGCAATGCCGCGAAACGCCGGCTTGAGCGTTGCTCCCATAAATACATAAAGTTCTGTTCACGCATCATCCATGCGTGATTTGCCATGTTTTGCCTACGCTCCGGCGGCGATTTCAAGGGCTTGAAAATAAATTTTGAGGGCTTGAAATTCCTATTTCAAGAGGTTAAAAATAAATTTCAAGGGCTTAAAATAAAATTTCAAGGGCTTAAAATGACCAATTCAAGGGCTTGAATTTTATTTTTAAGGGCTTAAAATTTTTACGGATGCCCGGGATGGGGCAAATGCTGAACGCGCTAAACATGTGAAATCGCCGGGGAGGCGATGCAAAATCGTTGCGGGAAAAGTTTTTCTACTTTTTTGATAGACAATTTCAAACCGATATGGTAGTATATGCGGAGTTTCCGCCAAAAGCGGGAAAAGGAGATGTTGAATTCGAGAAAAACCTATTGAGAAAGTTGGGATCGGCCGCCATTGCGGCGGGTTTTGCTGCTAGTGCTTTCGCCGATGCGTCCGATGCGGGCAACCACGGCGCGTGGATTGGCGTGCAGGCAAAGTACGGGATAGATACGAATCGCGTTTGGACGATAAACGCGAGCGAGGAGTCCCGCTTTGGCGAAAAGCACTACGAAGAGCAGCACGGCACACTGGGCGTGACGATAAAACCGTTCAGTTGGCTGGCGATAACGCCGCACTACCACTTCATCGATACGCGCAAGCGCATATCCGCCACGCGAGACGGCGATGCGTACGTGACGCACGATTGGCAGCGCGAGCATCGTTTTGGCGTGGACGTGGAGCCGAGCGTGAAACTCTGGGGCTGGAAGATTGCCGACCGCAACCGCGTGGTGTGGCGCGACTTCGAGGACTCGCAGGGGTTCTGGCGTTACCGCAACCGCATACAGGTGAACTCTCCCTGGAAGTGGACGGACTACAAAATCAATCCGTACGCTTCGTGGGAACTGTTCCTGGACGACGGCAAACCTTCCAAGCACGTGCGCAAGAACGACAAGTTCGACCAGTGGCGTTTTGCGGTGGGTGCTACGGCGAAGTTGACGGACAACATCAGCCTAAATCTATTCTACCTCTTGCAGGAGAAGAAGAACACCTCGCATCACGATTGGAGCCCGAACCACGTGCTCGGCGTGAATGTGGGATTTTCCTTTTGAAAGGCGGAACGGAGTTTTTGGAAACCAACTATCACTCGCAACAGATTAAAGGAGTTTAGAACATGAAGAAAAACATTTTTAAGACAGGCATTTTCGGTTTGGCGTTTGGAGCGGCGGCGGCATGGGCCGCGCCGGTGGAACTCTTGAACGTGAGCTACGACCCCACGCGCGAATTGTACCGCGCATACAACGAGGCGTTCGAGCGGCACTGGAAGGAGACGACCGGCGAAGACGTGCACGTCAAACAGTCCCACGGCGGTAGCGGCAAGCAGGCGCGTGCCGTGATCGACGGCGTTCCGGCGGACGTGGTGAGCCTTGCGCTCGGCTACGACATCGACGCGATAACATTCACCGGCAAGAAACTGATACCCCGCAACTGGCAGGAGCGGTTGCCGCTCAATTCCTCGCCGTACACGTCCACAATAGTGTTTCTTGTGCGGAAGGGGAACCCCAAGAACATCAAGACGTGGGAAGACCTTGTGAAGGACGGAGTGCAGGTGATAACGCCGAATCCCAAGACGTCCGGCGGTGCGCGGTGGAACCAGCTTGCGGCATGGGGATACATCCTCGAGCGGGAACTGGGCGACATCAAGAAAGTGCGCGACCCGGCGTACAAGGAAGAGGTGAAAGCGGCGGAACTCGTGGCCACGGCATATCTGAAGAAACTCTATGCGCACGTTCCGGTGCTTGATTCGGGCGCGCGCGGCGCCACGACCACGTTCGTCCAGCGCAAAATAGGCGACGTGCTGCTTGCGTGGGAGAACGAGGCGATACTTTCCGTGGCGGAACTGGGCGAGGACGCGTTCGACATCGTGGTGCCGCCGGTGACGATCCTCACCGAGCCGCCCGTGTCGATAGTAGATGCCAACGTGGCCAAGCGCGGCGCGAAGATACAGAAACTCGCAGAAGAGTATCTCAAGTATCTCTATTCCCCGGAAGCGCAGAAGATAATCGCGCACTACGGCTACAGGCCGCAGCACCCGGAATATGCGGACAAGGAAGATATTGCGAAATTCGCCGACGCACGGCTCTTGAAACTCGACGACCTCTACCGCACTTGGCGCGTTGCGCAGAAAGTCCATTTCTCCGACGGCGGCCTTTTCGACCAGGTTTACGCGGGCAAGTGACGTGATTGGCGACGAATCCAGAATCCGGAGGATTTGAAATGGCCATATTGAAGGAACGAAGCATACTGCCGGGATTCCGATGGAGTTTCGCGGCGACGGTCGTGTGGCTGGGGCTATTGGTGCTGCTGCCGCTATCGACGCTGGTCGTGAACTCGTTGACGATCGGGTTCGAGGAAACGCCGTACCACGTGGTTTCCGACGGCAAGTTGACGGGAGAGATCGTATATCTGCACGACCGCGACCTTGACGACAAGGCGGTGGCACCTGCGGGAAGCGATCTTTCCGGCGAGAGCGTGAACGCCATAATCTATGGCGAGGTGGAGGAAATCCCCGTGGAGGAACTCGAACTCGTGGCACCGACGCGCGGCGAGCGGTTCTGGGCGGGAGTTTGGCGCGGAGTGCCGCAGTTCATAGAAAAAGCGTTCAACGAGCGCGTTCTCGCGTCTTTGCGCGTGACGTTTTCTACGGCGTTTTTCGCGGCGATACTAAATCTCTTCCTTGGCGGGATAATCGCATATGCGCTCGTGCGCATCAAGATCCCCGGCAAAAAGGTGCTGGACTCGCTTATCGACCTGCCGTTTGCGATGCCGACTGCAATCTGCGGCATTGCAATGGTTACGATGTACGCGCCCAACGGCCCGGTGGGGGCGTTGGCGGCGAAGGCGGGGATAAAAATCGCGTTCACGCCGCTTGGGATAACGCTTGCGCTTTTGTTCATAGGGTTGCCGTTTGTGGTGCGCGCGCTGCAACCGGCACTGCTAGACCTCGGCACGGAGCTGGAGGATGCGGCGATGAGCCTTGGAGCGTCGCGCTTCACGGCGTGGCGGCGCGTGATAGTGCCTACCATCGCGCCGGCGCTTTTGACGGGCTTCACGCTTGCGTTCGCAAGAGGGCTTGGCGAATACGGCACGGTGATATTCATCGCGGGCAACACGCCGATGAAAACCGAGATCTCGTCGCTATTGATCGTAACGCAACTTGAACAGTTCGACTATGCCGGCGCAACGGCCATCGCGCTTACGATGCTAACGGCATCTCTCGCGCTCATATTCGGCATAAACAAGTTCTTCACCAATCGCCACAAGTCGCTGAAGTAGGAGGTGGCAGACATGGAATCAAACAGTTCTACAAGACGCGTGTTCCACATAGTCACGGGGACGCTTGCGGTGGCGATAATAGGTTTCGTACTGGTGTTGCCGCTGGGGATAATCCTGAAGGAGGCGTTCTCCAAGGGCGTGGGTGCGTGGTGGGAGGCTCTCTCCGACGCGGATACGCTTTCCGCAATCAAACTGACGTTGCTGACGACTGCGATCGTAGTGCCGGTAAACACCGTGATGGGCGTGGTGATGGCTTGGGCGATTGCGAAGTTCGAGTTCAAAGGGCGCACGTTTTTGGTGTCGCTCATCGATCTGCCGTTTGCGGTGTCTCCAATCGTGGCGGGCTTGGTGTTCATTCTTCTTTTGGGGCCGCGCAACGGCTGGTTCGGCCCGTGGCTCGATGCTCATGGAGTGCGGCTCGTTTTCTCTACGGCGGGCGTGATAATCGCAACGCTGTTTGTGACGTTCCCGTTCGTGGTGCGCGAGTTGATACCGCTCATGCGCGAGCAGGGTTCGGCGGAAGAGCAGGCGGCACTGTCGCTAGGGGCGAAACCATGGAAGATGTTTTGGCGCGTGACGCTGCCCAATATCCGCTGGGGGTTGCTGTACGGAGTGATATTGACGCTGGCGCGTTCGGTGGGCGAATTCGGTGCGGTGTCGGTAGTATCCGGGCATATACGCGGTGAGACGAATACGCTGCCGCTGCATGTGGAGATACTCTACAACGAGTATTCGTTCACGGCGGCGTTCGCGGCGGCAAGTGCGCTGTCGCTAGTGGCGGTGGTGACGATCATCGCAAAGAGCATAGTCGAGAAGAGAAAGTGACAAAGGAGATTTCAAATGAGCATAGAGATAAAGCACATCAACAAGCACTTCGGCGATTTCCATGCGCTGCATGACGTGTCGCTCACGATTCCGACAGGGAAGCTTGTGGCGATTCTTGGGCCGTCGGGCTGCGGCAAGACCACGCTGCTGCGGATCGTGGCGGGGTTGGAGTCCGCAGATGCGGACGGGGGAGACGTCCTGTTCGACGGGGAATCGACGATAGCGACGCCGGTGAACCGCCGCCGCGTGGGGTTCGTCTTCCAGCACTATGCGCTGTTCCGCCAGATGACGGTGGCGGAGAATGTGGCGTTCGGCCTTACGGTGAAGCCGAAGGCGGACAGACCCTCGAAGGCGGAGATAAAAGCGAAGGTGGAGGAACTGCTCGACCTCGTGCAACTTTCGCATCTGGGCGCACGCTATCTGGACGAACTTTCCGGCGGGCAGCGCCAGAGAGTGGCTCTTGCACGCGCTCTTGCGATTGCGCCGAAAGTGCTGCTGCTGGACGAACCCTTCGGCGCGCTCGACGCGCAGGTTCGCGCGTCGTTGCGCCGCTGGCTGCGGCATCTGCACGACACGATCAACGTAACGTCCATATTCGTCACGCACGACCAGGAAGAGGCTCTTGAAGTGGCCGATCAGGTGGTGGTGATGAACAAGGGGCGTCTGGAGCAGAGCGGCAGCCCCAACGAGCTTTTCACGCAGCCCAAGAGCGAGTTCGTGATGAACTTCCTCGGCGAAGTCAACATCTTCCACGGGCGCTTCGAGAACGGGCAGGCGGTTTTCGGCGCGAAGGCGGCGGCGGATTCCGCGCACGCGAAGATGCTCGTGCGGCCGCACGACTTCAAGATCGCCCGCACGCCGGAGGCCGGTGGCATCTCCGCGCAGGTGGTGCGCGTGCTCACGGCGGGCAGCATCGTGAAGATTGAACTTTCGGACGATACGAAGCAGACGCTGTACGTGCACCAGTCGCACGCCGAGTTCGACAAGAACCCGGTTAAGGCGGACGAGCAAGTATGGCTGATACCTACGTCGCAACGCATTTTCCGCAACGGCGAGGACTGGAACGGAGACTATATCATTTAACCAGAATATCGCGCTTGCGCGCGAACGAAAGGAAGAATCATGGCAACAGACTATGCGGCGTTGAAAGCGGGTGGCTTCATGCGGCAAAAGCAGAAAGACACCTTCTCTCTTCGCTTGCGCGTGGTGGGAGGCACGGTGACGGTGCGGCAATTGGAGACAATTGCCGCCGTCGCCCGTAAATTCGGGCAGGATTACGTCCATCTGACATCGCGCCAGGGAGTGGAAATACCGTTCATAAAACTTGCGGACATCGAGGCGGTGAAGGCCGCGCTTGCCGAAGGGGGTGTTTCCCCGGGCGTGTGCGGGCCGCGCGTGCGCACGGTGACGGCGTGCCAGGCGGGGAAGTGCTGCCCGTCCGGCTGCATTGATGCATCGGAAGTGGCAACGGAACTCGACCGCCGCTATTTTGGAAGGACGTTGCCGCACAAGTTCAAATTCGGCGTGACGGGATGCCAGAACAACTGCCTCAAGGCCGAGGAAAACGACGTGGGCGTAAAGGGCGCGATGGCGGTGGCGTGGAAGAAAGACGATTGCATCTTCTGCGGCGTGTGCGTGAAGGCATGCCGCACGGGAGCACTGGCGGTGGCGGACGGAGAACTGGTGCTCGACCAGGCGAAGTGCAACAACTGCGGACGTTGCGTGACGGCATGCCCGACGGGCGCATGGGCCGGAGAGAGCGGCTACTTGGTCAGTTTCGGCGGAACGTTTGGCAATGCCATACAGAAGGGGCGCGAACTTTTGCCGGTAATCAAAGACGAGGCTACGCTCTATCGCGTGACGGATGCGGCGATAGAGTTTTTCGCCCGCAACGCAAATCCGGGCGAGCGCTTCGCCAAGACACTTGATCGCATAGGCTGGGATAAATTCAAAAAGGAAATAGAAAATGCATATAACAATCGCTGATCGCAAGAGCGAAATAGCAGACGGAACCACCGTCGCGCAACTGCTGGAAATAGAGAAGGTGGAGATGCCGCTCTACGTGACCGTAAGCGTCAACGACGAATTCATCGCCACGGACGCGCGGGAGACGACCGTCCTCAAAGACGGCGACCATGTGGAGTTCCTCTACTTCATGGGGGGAGGGTGTCGATGAATTTTACGAACGATCAGCTTGCGCGTTATTCGCGTCATATAATCCTCACGGAGATAGGCGTAAAAGGGCAGGCGCGTATCAATGAGGGGCGCGTGCTGATAATCGGCGCGGGCGGGCTGGGAGCGCCTGTGGCGTTGTATCTTGCGGCGGCGGGCGTCGGAACGATCGGCATGGCGGATGCGGACGAGGTGGATTTGTCGAATCTGCAGCGGCAGGTGATACACACCACGGCGGATCTCGGCAAGGCGAAGGTAGAGAGCGCGGCGGAGACGATGAAGGCCATCAATCCCGACGTGACGGTGAAGACGTACCGCTCGTTCATCTATTCCGGCAACATCCTCGACATAATCAAGGATTACGATTTCATCATCGACGGCACGGACAATTTCCCGGCGAAGTTCCTCATCAACGACGCGTGCGTGATAGCCCGCAAGCCATTCAGCCATGCGGGCATTCTGCGGTTCAACGGGCAGTTGATGACGTACGTTCCCGGTGCGGGGCCGTGCTACCGCTGCGTATTCCGCGAGCCGCCGCCGAAGGATGCCGTGCCCACGTGCCGGCAGGCCGGCGTGATAGGCGCGGTGGCGGGCGTGATAGGTTCGTTGCAGGCGATGGAAGCGGTGAAGTTCCTTACCGGCGCGGGCGACCTCTTGACGGGTTCGCTTTTGACCTATGACGCGTTGAAGAACGATTGGCACAAAGTGCGGCTGCCGCCGCGCCGTGCGGACTGCGCAGTCTGCGGTGCAAAGCCCACGATACTCGAACCCGTCGACTACGAGCAGGCGGTTTGCGATCTCAAGCATTGACAATGAAACTGCAAACAGCCATACTACATACAATCGCGCAAGGGGTGGAGCCGTTTCCGCCGTTATCTCAATCCAGTGCGTATTCGCTTGGATCGCCTGCGGAGATGGAGGCCGTTTTTCGCTCGCAGAAGCCGGGCTTCGTCTACACGCGCATCGGCAACCCCACCATTGCGGAATTCGAGCGGCGGATAGCGGCCGTAGAAGGCGGCGCGGGTGCCGTGGCATGTGCGTCGGGGATGGCGGCGGTGGCGATGGCACTCGTCAACATTCTCGATGCCGGCGACGAAATCGTTGCGGCGAACGGGCTCTATGGCGGAAGCTTGAGCCTGCTGCACGATCTCGAGAGGCTTGGCATCGGCGTGCGTTTTTCGCGCAGCGCATCCGCAGAGGACATCGCCGGCAAGATAACTCCACGCACGAAAGTCGTGTTCGGCGAAGTGATCGGCAATCCGTCCCTGGAGGTGATGGACGTCCGTGCAGTAGCCGACATTGCGCATGCGCACGGGCTGCCGCTTTTCGTGGACGCTACAACGGCCACGCCTGTTTTGATGCGGACGATCGATCATGGCGCGGACGTGGTGATACACTCGACCTCGAAATACATCAACGGTTTCGCAGATGCAATCGGCGGCGTAATAATAGACAGTGCGCGTTTTGCATGGGATGGCGCGCGCTGGCCGGCGTTGGCGAAATACTCCGCAATGCCGCGCTTGGCTTTCACGCGCCGTCTGCGCGACGACACATGGCAGCATTTCGGGCCGTGCATGGCACCGGCAACGGCGTGGCTCAACACGCTGGGGCTTGAAACGCTGCCGCTGCGCGTGGAGCGCGAGTGCGACAATGCCCTTGCGCTGGCGGAGGCTCTTTGCGAGACGGATGGCGTGAGCGACGTGCGGTATCCCTCGTTCTCGCAGAAGGACTTGTGCACGCGGCAGTTTGCCAACGGCCGCGCCGGCGCGATACTCACGTTCCGCACGGGTTCTAAAGAACGCGCATTCCGCCTTCTGGACGCGCTCGAGTGCGCGTTGCTGGTTTCAAACATCGGAGACGTGCGCACGCTTGCGCTGCATCCGGCATCGACGATATTCATGCATTCCGACGCGGCAGAACGCGAGGCCGCCGGCGTTTACGACGATCTCGTACGCGTGAGCGTGGGCATCGAAGATATTGACGATCTGGTCCGGGATTTCAGGCAGGCGGCAAGGAGGATGAATGGTAACGATTAGCGAGCGGGACTGGAAAAATATCGTGGAATACGCAGCCGGGCGCCTTCCGGAGGAGGCGTGCGGACTTTTAGCGGGCGACGTGTTGCCTGAAGGTACGCGCATCGTCCGTAAAGTCTATTTCCTCGAAAATACCGACCACAGCAACGAGCATTTCTCCATGTCGCCGCGCGA
>JAFVCR010000063.1 GCA_017479035.1 Kiritimatiellia bacterium
AAAATAATTTTTTGGTCGTTCAAAATAATTTTTTGGTCGATCAAAATAATTTTTTGGTCGTTCAAAATAAAATTCCGAACGTTCAAAATTTATTTTTGGTCGTTCAAAAATAAATTTTGAACGACCAAATTGTTTTTGCACAGGCAGGCGTTGCGGCATGCCAAGTATTTTAGAGATCGAGCGTGTATTGGAACGAAGATGGTATGTGGTCGGCACGGTGTGCGATAATCACCACCGCAAGGCGCGGATGCGCGGCGATGTATCCGGCGAGTTGCGCAAAGAACTCCGCCCGCGCCGGCTCGTCCAGATTTAGGCAAGGTTCGTCTAGCAACAGTAAATCAGGCTCCGCCGCCAGTGCGCGTGCAAGCAGTACGATACGTTGCTTCCCCGACGGCATCGCACCGAATTGCATGGATGCCGCCTCTTTGCCGATACCGAACTTTCGCAGCAGTTCGCCCGCTTTTTTGCGCTCCGTGCGCGATACGGGGCGAATCTCGCCATGAATCGTGTAGCGGCCTGAAAGGACGGTATCGATTGCGGAAATTCCCGGATCCAAAAAGCCTTGTTCCTCCGGCGACACACCCGCTATGCGCTTACGTATCCGCCACAATGCCGCGCCGGGTTTGCGCCGTGCGCCGAATACGCGGATGTCGTTTGCGTAGGCGAGAGGGTTGTCTCCAGAAATCAGCGAAAATAAAGTGGTTTTGCCGCAACCGTTCTCGCCGCGCACAACCCACCGCTCGCCTTCGCACACAGTCCACGAGAAATCCTTGAACAGGCACCGCCTGCCGAACTTTAGCGTGAGATGGCATATTTCCACGACCGGCGGCGAGGAAGGATCGCGCGGCGGAGGTGGCGTTGCACGTTGCAGCGGCGTGTCCGGCGGGGAGATATGCGCGTTGCCACCCAAATGCAAACGTCTATTTATGCAGGAGGGCAGTTCGTCTTCGCTACGGCATGCCATTGCAATTGCGATGCCTTCGGAGGCGAGCGAATCGAGCAGTTTCTTCATCGTTTCGCGCCGCGAAGGGTCAAGCCCCGCCATTGGATCGTCCAGGACGAGCAATTTCGGCTCAAGCAATATCGCACGCGCCACCAGAACGCGCCGCATTTCGCCGTTGGAAAGCGATATTAAATCTCTCGGAAGCAATGCCGCCAGCCCCAACGCCTCCGCTATCGATGAGAAACGCGCCTTGAATGCACGGCGCGCCTTTGCATGGTGTTTCCCCACCGCAAACGGATTTATCCCGTGCACGGCGTTGAACGAAAGAAATCCGCGAACCGTCTGCGCATCATCGTCCGCACTTGAATGATAGCGCGCCTGCAAATATCCATTTGCCTGCTGCAATGCCTGCTGCTGGCGGAACGATGCCAGCGCAACATTGCCTTCAAGCGTATCGGCGCATTCCATAGCCTCGCAAAAAGCCATGCCGGCCTCGCCGGCGGCAAGCGAACAGAGAAGCGACTTTCCCGAACCGTTTGGGCCGAAGATCGCCCAGTTCTCGCCTTCGAATATGCGCCAGTCGACATTTTCGATACAGGTGCCGCGCTTGCCTTTTATATGCAGAAGTTCTTTCACAGAAGTTCCAACGGTATCTTGCGCGTTGCGCCTGGCACGTCCGCCACGAAACGCGGCAAGGCAAGCCCGCCGATGCGTTCGGCGCATTCAAGCGCGATGCGTTTCGCCTTCTCTAGCGGAACTCGGAAATGCGCCGTGCCGCGCACGGGGTCGCACTGGAATACATAATACGGCCGCACGCGCGCACGTTGCAACGCACGGAACAACGCGAGCATTGTGGAGGTGGAGTCGTTCACGCCAGCGAGCATTACCGTCTGGCACGAGACAGGTATTCCACTCTCAACAAGTATACGGCAGGCCTCCACGGCATCTGGAGTAAGTTCGTCGGGATGGTTGAATTGTGTATTGACCCACACCTTGCCGCTTGCGCCGAGGCTCCGTGCGAGTTTTTGCGTGATCCTGTGCGGTGCGGTGCATGGCGCGCGCGTGCACAGCCGCACCACGTCGATCTGCCCAAGTGCCGCAAACGCATCGATAATACGCATCACAGCATCGTCTCCCAGCACAAGCGGATCGCCGCCAGACACCAGCACATCGCGCACCTGCGGATGTGCCTGGACGTATTCGAGCGCCGCCGCGAGAGCTCCTGGCGCACTTATCGTGGCCGCATCGCCAAGAATATTGCGGCGCGTGCAATGTCGGCAATTCATGAAGCACGAACTGGCCGCCATTGCCAGCACGCGATCGGGGAAACGCTGCACAAGCCCCGGCACGCCGGTGCATGCGCCCGCGCCGCCAGTCTCGCCAAACGGATCCAATGGCGCATCATCGTATTCATCTTCTTCGGGCGAAGGATACACCTGCCGCGCGAACGCTTTGCTCTTTGCCGCAAGCGCACGCGAGTAATCGTTGGCCGCAAACGGGAAAACACTCTTTTGAGATTCGTTTTTCATCCGGCAAGAGATTCGAGTTCGGCGTGGGTGAGATCGCGGAATTCTCCAGGCCGCAATGCTGGATCGAGCCGCAACGACCCAAGCGATATTCGTTTGAGAGAAAGCACCACGAGATGCGCAGCCGAGCACATCCTGCGTATCTGCCGCTTGCGCCCTTCGCGCAGATGGAACTTGAGAGTATGCACGTTGTCGCGGCCTTCGCGGACGAGTTCCACTTTGCAGGGACGTATCGTGTAGCCGTCTATCACAAGCGGGCTTTGCAAAGTGGACAGCATTTCGTCGCGCCAACGCCCCGCAGCGCGGACGACGTAAACCTTTTCATGCTCGAATTTGGGATGCGTGAGGCGGTATGCAAGCTCGCCATCGTCCGTCATCAAAAGCAAGCCTTCGCTGTCCCTGTCAAGGCGTCCTACCGGCACGAGCCGCTCGCGTATGCGTTTGGCGCGCAGAAAATCCGCAAGCGTCTCTCCGCCAAAATCGTCGTGCATTGTGGAAAGCACGCCAACCGGTTTGTAGAGCATTATCGTGCGGTGTTTGGCGGCCGCGTCTATCCGCAATGGTTTGCCGTCTATAGTTATGGAATCCCTGCCGGCCACCGCTTTGGTGCCTAGCACGGCCACTTTTCCGTTTACGGCCACGCGTCCCGCCGCTATCAATTCTTCGCAATGTCTGCGCGATGCCACGCCCGCGCCGGCGAGTATTTTCTGCAATCGTTCTTCCATCGCAGCACCGCAGCGCAATCACCGCGCCTTTTTCTCCGGGATTTTGCGGTATTCCGCAAGTTCGCCGGCGTAAGATGCCGTGTGCACGAATCCGCAGCATTTGAACTCCGGGCAGAAACCGCGGTATACGCATTCGCGTACGCAGCAAGACGCAAGTTCCGGTTCGGTTTTGGAAAGTTCCTCCAGCACGAGTTTCCATGCCGCGCGCGTCTCCGGGCTGGCCTGCATGCACAGCCGCCGCCGCGATATGAACATGATCTCCGCAGCGTTGGCAAAACACTCGTGCTCCACTGGCGCATCCTGCCGCGCACCGGTGCGATCCTCCCCCGTGCGGTCGGTGCGCTGCGTGGACACGAAATGCTCTATCCCGAATTTGTGCCGCACAAAATGAACGCTCACCCAATACGGCAGGTTCGACCATTTCCAGTTCACTAGCAACTTGCGCACTGGCGAATGCTCCGCAAGCAGAATCAGTTTCTTCCATCTTGCGGACGGCTCGCCCGTTCCGCCGTCCTGCCTTATCGTCGTCCGTGCGGCATCCGCCACATCCCGCCAGGTTCCAAGAACCTTCAAGAATTTTATGAATGTCCCGCTCACGCCATTCCCCATTCTTTGAGCTTTCCGCCTATCCAGGCAACGCTCTTTGCATGCATCTCCCGCGCCGATCCTTCCAAAACCGGCCCCGCCGCCACCTTCACCGTCTTTGCAGGATCGACCGTGCCGAAATCCTTGAACATCCCCTTCTCGCGCGTTGGCAGCATATCCGTTTTCACAGCGATCGGCACTATCGGCACGCCCGCCTTCTCCGCCACTTTCGCGCCGATCGACGAAAACTTCTTTTCGTTCCACCCGCTCTGCCTCGTCCCTTGCGGAAACACGAGGAAACTCCCTCCCGCCTTTATGCGCGCCACTCCATCGTTGAACATCGTCATCAAGTCCTTGCGCGGATCCGTGCGCGTCACCGGCAGCAACCCCATGTGCGCCGCACTCTTCTCGAGAAACGGCAGGTGCGACAAACTCGCCTTCACCACGATGTTCAACTGCCCAAACTGCACAAGCACTGCCGGCAGCAGTATCGTCTCAAGCGTCGACATGTGATTGGCCACATACACCACAGGCTTGCCGTAGTCGCGCCGCGCATCGAACCCGTCTATTTCCACGCGCCCGCCGAGTTTCTCGCATGTCGCAATGCAGCCGAAACATATCTTCGCCCATACATTCTGGTCGAGTTTCTTCCGCGCCTCCAGTACCGCTACTTTCGGGAACACCCTAAACGTGCTCCACCCGAAACGTACCGTGGCAAGGCGGCTTGGCTTGTGCGGTTTCGCGGCAGCCCGCGCGGGATCGGTTTTGTATCCGCCCGTCCGCAACAATTCCTCGCAGAACATCTCGTATGTGGTTTCCAATTTCAAATTCCTTTCTGCCGTCTTGCGGTTTTGCCCCATCGCATCCGGCCTTGCCGCGCGTTATTGGTCGTCCGGGTTTTCATCCTCGTCGGGATCGTCGATCGGCGGTTTTTCGCCTCGCTCTTCACGTTCTCTGCGCTCCTGTTCCTCGCGCTCGCGCTGCGCTTTGCGCTCTTCGCGCTCCAACCGCAACCCGTCGGCAAGCGCGGCAAGCTGTTCCTGCATTGCCGCACGATCTTCGGCAGCCTTTGCAGCAGCGTCCTCTGCGCGTTTCTCTGCCTCGGCGCGCTCGCGCCGCATCGCTTCAAGCTCCGCTGTCTGGCGTTCTTTGCGTCCGCGCAATCTACCTGCGGCAGACCCCGGCGCAGGCGTATCAAGTAGCCCTGCCTTCGCTGCAGCGGCAACGCCCGGAGAAGCCGCTGCACCCGCCGCTGCGGCATCTCCGCCAAGTCCTCCACCCAAACGGAACGTAAGTTCTATCGTCTCTCCTCCAGCAGAGTATGCAAGCGTGGCCTCGCGTTTCTCGTCGTCGATTGAAAGCACCTTCCAGCAATCCCGCGTCTCCCCGTTCTTTATATAATAGTTGCGCGGCGGGTTTACCGAGGAATCCGTAAAACCCACATACGCCGCCCCGTCGCGCTGGACGTTTATGATACCCACCTTCACCGCACCTGCGAGTTTGTTTTCCTGCTCGGTGAGTTGCTGCGCGGCCTGCGCAGCATCGTCCGCCGCCGCGCCATCTTTGGCGGATGACGGAACAACCGCGTCTGGATCGAAATTCGCAGGCTCCGGCCCGAACGGCTGCCTGGCCGGAATTGTGGCATATTTCTGGTCGAAAAGCCTCTGCGCGGCTCTTTGCGCCTCGCCATCCTGCTCCGCCATCGCCGGCACAGCCAACGCAACACAGAGCAACGCATGAAATCTCTTGCAATGCATACCAGTAGATTATAACACATCCCCCGCCAAAACGCAAGTTCCCCGCTTTACCACCCTTATCCCAGATTTTCATTTGAGCCAATAAAATCAAGGGAAAATATATTTCGAGAATAGAGAAAAAAGAGGGGAGACTTTTTCCAGAATACGCTCAACGCAGAGGCGCAGAGATTCGAGAGAATGTGTGAGCGCGTACTGTGGGGACGCGGGCGTCTCGCCCGCGGAGGATTTGCCGTGTGCAGTTCTTGTTAGCAATGTCAACCCCACTGTGTACTGTGGGGACGCGGGCGTCTCGCCCGCGGAGGGTAGTTTGCAGTGTGCAGTTCTTGCTAGCAATGTCAACCCCACTGTGTACTGTGGGGACGCGGGCGTCTCGCCCGCGGAGGGTAGTTTGCAGTGTGCAGTTTGCAGTGTGCAGTTCTTGT
>JAFVCR010000064.1 GCA_017479035.1 Kiritimatiellia bacterium
CAGGTCGCGGCTCTGCTCGTAGGTATAATAAGCAGATCCCGATCCGCTAGCATAAGGCTTGGCGATAAGACCCCCACCGATTGCCTTGTGGTAGAGTCGGCTCGTTGTATCGCCAATTGCATCTGGCGAAATGCATTGCTTTTCAGTCGCGCTGTCGAGCTTCTCGAATTCAGGCATCATAGCAACTCCGCAATATTTGCATACAAAAGCAATTAGATGATCCTGCCCGCACATTTCTCCAGAGGACATCACAATCGATGGAATTAATGTTTCGCATCAAGCACTTCCAGAATATGGTTTTCCGGCGCATCAAGAGCATATGCAGAAACGACTTTGCAAAACAATGCCACATCATCGCCATTAATCTCCTTGATAGGCACGATTCGTACCGCACAGCGGATAGAATAAAATCCAAAGCGAGAAACATGGAGTTGCTTGATTGAGTGAATCCATGATTCATCGCTATTTGCCACTCTCATGGATATCGGGGGAGCAAAACTGTTTATTCGCGCCAACCCAACCAAAAGTCTCTCGCAATAAACATGATCAACTATCACCACTTGTTCAATATGATTGCCAAGCGGAATGAATTCTATATTCGCAAGAACCCAAATCGGCTTGTCTTCCCATATCTTGCGGTCATTGTCCTGGCAAAAGGCAACAAATCTTCTGCAAACATTGTCATCGGCCATATCCTCCTCCGCTAGCGAGACATAATCCTCCCAAGTCATCAATGCGGGACTTCGTGATTTTTCTGCCACAACGCAACCAAGGCAGTTAACAATCACCACGGTCAATGCATATTTCCGCAAGAACTCAACCATAGGCGGCACAAAATACATGGATTTTCTTTTAACCCGTTCAAGTTCCTGCACTCAACACACCAATGCCGCTTCGCTCGCAATCGTGAAAAATGCCGCAGCGGACAACTCCGCAAAGTTGACGGTTATTTTCATGTGTACTCCTTCCAGTTCAAGCCGTTATGACAATTCCCGCCGGGGAGCATGTGGCGCATAAAGGTCTTGCAATTCGCTACATTGCGCTTCCCTAATTTCGATTTCTATTCTATACTATAGTGCGGCCTTTGTCAATGCACGCTTATCCCCGGAAAATCCGGGACAAGGGTGTATTTGTGGCATTGCTTGCGCCGGGCGTATGAATATGGTATAATCGCACATATGTTTCTGCGCATCTTAAGATTCGCCGCGCCTCCTCTTGCGTCGGCATTGCTGTTGTGGGCGACGTTCGTGCCCGAGTGCCAGGCGGCAGGGCTTGCGATGGCACTGGTGCCGGTGCTCGTTGTAGCGCGCACGGGCAGTCCGTCTCGTTCATTCTGGAGTTTCCTGCTGTTTGGTTTCATATTCTGGTTTGCGACACTCTCATGGATGCCGGCAATAATCGCAAATGACGGACCGTGGCCGCTGGTTCTTCTAGGATGGGTGGGGTTGGCGTTCTATTGCGCGTTATATTTCGCGTTGTTCGGTTTTTTAGATTCCATGTTGTGGAGCCGCCGCCGTATGGTTGTGTTGCTCCCGTTTTTGGAGGCGTTCCTTTGGGCGGGTTTTGAAATTCTCCGCGCACGTCTCTTCACCGGGTTCGCATGGAATTGCCTCGGCACCGGTCTTGTCCCCATTCCACGCCTTTTGGCACCGGCCGCATTCGGAGGGGTGTTCCTAGTATCTGCCTGTATAATATTAGCCAACGGCATTGCCGCAACACTTTTGGTAAACGTCTTCCGGCGGGAGGGGTCGCGCGCCATGCGCTTTTGTTCCACGGGTCTGCCACTGCTTGCGTTGTACATGACGTATTCGTTTTCGCCATCGCTTGCGATGGGTGGCGAATACATGCCGTTGCGCGTTGCGCTTGTGCAGCGCAACGCGCCATGCATATTCTCCGCAAATGCTTCTTCCGGCGATGCGCTTTTGGCATATACGGAACTCGCATCCGATATTGCGGATAGCGCACCCGAACTTGTGGTTCTTGCGGAAAGCGCGTTCTCTGAATTCGGTGCCATAGGTGGGCAGAATGCAATCCTCGTGGCGAATCACCTCCGCGAAACCGCCGGCGGAGCAACCGCGCTAATCGGCGGTGGAGACTTCATGGATCCTTCACGGCATCTCTACAATGCCGCTGCGCTTTATACTGCAGGAGGACTATCGTCCTTATATTTCAAGCAGCATCTTGTGCCGTTTGGCGAATATATCCCGTTGGACAAAACCTTCACATTCCTGCAAGCGTTTTCACCGCTTGGCATTTCGCTCCATCCCGGCAAGGCAAAGGTTTTCGACGTGCCGGTACGTTCCGGTGCCAATGTACGGCTTGCTCCTCTTATATGCTATGAAGATACGGACTCCAAGCTCACTCGCCAGGCTGCACGGCTTGGCGCACAGGGTATAGTCCTCATCACAAACGACGCGTGGTTTGCACATTCTCATGAGGCCGAAGCACATGCGCAGCAGGCCGTATTGAGAGCGGTCGAAACAGGATTGCCCGTAATGCGTACTGGCAACTCCGGCATCACTTGCATAATAGAACCATCCGGGCAGATCGCCGCATCGTGCGATCCCGATACAGCCAGTGCGCTTTCCGACATAGTTCTGCTGCCAAAGCATCCCGAACCTACCATATATACGCGTTTGGGTGATTGGCCTCTTGCGGCATTGTTCGCCTTTTCAGTTGTCCTCGCACTGCTCTCGCGACCTGCGCGTAATGCACTATCCGATTTGCGTTCGCCTGCGACAAGTTATGCTTGAACGTGAACGATACTTGTGATAGAATGGCGGAAATGCGAGGTATACAATGAATTTGCCGGAGAACGTCAAAAATGCATTCCCCATACGCGAGTTGGATTTGAATAAGAGAACCGTGGGCACGGTCACCATAATAGGTGGCTCGCCGCATTTCATCCATGCACCTGTGATTGCAGCGTTAGGTGCACGCAGCGCCGGTGCGGGGCTAGTGCAACTAGTGGTGCCTGATTCGTCGCGCCTTGTGGCGGGTTCGCATGTGCCGGAGGCGACGTTTACCAAACTCACTCCAACGTGTGTGCCGCCGAAAGCGGATGTGACGGTGCTCGGCATGGGGTTGGGGGTGTCGATGGTTACGGAACTTCTCGTGTCGCGTTTTTTGAGCGGTGCTGCTGGGCGGTTCGTTCTCGATGCCGATGCGCTGAACATACTGGCAAAATGGTACGCGCCGAAAAGCGGCACGCTGCCGGTCACGCCGGGGCAGGAGATTATTCTCACACCGCACGAGGGAGAGGCGGCTCGGCTTCTTGGCAAGTCGCCGGAAAGCGTCCATGCCAACCGCATGGGAGCCGCTGTTGCGATTTCGCGGAAATACCATGCGGTGACGGTGCTGAAAGGTGCGCATACGGTTGTGGCGGCACCAGGGGATGAGGAATGCGATGTGACAGTGTGTGAAGCGGGCAATCCGCAAATGGCACTTGGCGGCATGGGAGATCTCCTTGCGGGTGCGGTGGCGGCAAGATGGGCACGGCTCGTGCATGTGGAGCCGTCGCCTACGCTTTCGATAGCCAAGGCGGCTGCTGGCGCGGCGGTGTGGTTGCATGCGGCGGCGGCGGATGAGCTTGTGGCGGGCGATGCTCCAGTGGAGCCGAACGTGGTGAACGTGGCGGCGAAAATGGCATCACTGCGCATTCTTGCCGAGAGAGGGTGACTGCATGGGTGCAGGAGTGGCATTCCACGAACCGTTTGGCGTGTTGACGCAGCAGTCCACAGGGACGGCCGATGCCTTGGCGACGCGTTGCGGGGATTTTTGCAAGTGCATATTTTCTGCGGAGCATGGATATTGGGGAATTGCCGGCGCAGGAGAGAAAACACATTCTTCCATCCATCCACGGCTAGGCATACCGGTGCATTCTCTTTACGGGGAATATCGCAAGCCGCCACAGGAGATGCTTGCGGGTCTGCGGCGCATAGTGGTGGATTTGCAAGACATAGGCGTGCGGTGTTATACATACTTCGCAACGCTGAAAAACATGTTGGAAGCCGCTGCCGAAATCGGAGTTGCGGTGACGGTTCTCGACCGTCCGGTGCCGCTCGGCGGCGCGGCAGAGGGACCTATGATAGAAGGGCGGTGGATGTCGTTTGTGGGGCCTGCAAACGTTCCTTTGCGCCATGCGATGACTCCGGGAGAGTGCGCCACATGGATCGTGCGCGAACAGAATCTTGATGTAGAACTCGATGTGGTTAAACTCGCCGGCTGGAGCCATGAAACACGCGGACCTTGGAGCGATTTCGTGCCGCCAAGCCCGGCAATACGCAGTTGGGATTCGGCTGTGATGTATCCTGCAACGGTTTGGACGGAGGCTTTTAGCGCGTTCGATTGCGACCGCAGTGGCAATCTGGCATTCCGTGTGATAGGCGGGCCGGGTATGGACGCATGTGCTGTTGCAGAGGCAGTGGGAGACGAACTTGCCAATTGTGGATTTGCCGCAAGGCCGTACCGCTGGGCAGAAAACAAAGAAGGCTTATTGCTCTCTCTCGCAGGGAACGGCGCATACAGACCGTGCGAGGCGGGCATCAGGCTTGCCGCGGCGATGGTTGCACGCACTCCTGCATTGGCGGACGGCGCACGCCCCGAATGGATGGCCAAACTATACGGTTCGGCGGCGGTGTACGATGCTGTGCTAAACGGCGATGTCGACGAACTCGTTGCATCATGGCGGCAACCACCGTTCGAGCCGGTGAATCTCTATTGACGTGCAGCCAAAACAACTAAAAAACCGAACGGGAGAAAGCCTAGCCTCCTCCCGTTCGTCTTGCGATTGCCGTTTGGGTTATGCGTTCTTGGCAATCTCGATCAACTGCTTGAAACCGGCAGGATCCTGGATGGCGATTTCGCTGAGCATCTTGCGGTTGATCGCAACGTTCGCACGGATGAGACCGGCGATAAACGCGCTGTAACTTACACCTTCCGCACGGGTCGCCGCATTGATGCGCCCGATCCACAAGCGGCGGAAATCACGTTTGCGCAACTTGCGGTGGATGGTGGAAAGCTTCAACGCACGATCGACCGCTTCGGTCGCAACGCGGAAAAGTTTGGAACGCGAGCCTCTGAAGCCTTTTGCCCGTTCGAGACGGGCACGGCGGCGGGCACGGGATGCAGGTGCGTTTGTTGCACGGGACATATTCTGATTCCTTCCTTACTTTTACTCACGCATACGGCTGCATGCGGTGCATGGTTTTCTCTACGGTTTCACTGGTGACCACCGTGCCGCGCAGATTGCGCTTACGCCCACGGCTCTTGTAGCCGTTGAGGTGCGCCTTGCCGCCCTGCGAACGCAGGACTTTGCCCGTGGCCGACATTTTCATGCGCTTTGTTGCGCATTTCTTAGTTTTGAGTTTAGGCATCTTGACCTTCCTTTTGTTCTTCCTTGCCGGTCGGGCAGTCGGTTAAAGCCCGCGCCAGATGGAAATATGTCGGTCATTATAGCAAAAACACGCAGATTTGTCAAATCAATGCGGCGTATTTGGACTTTTGGGGAAGCATCCGGCATCAAGCTTTCATGCAGAACCTTGTGGCAGGGCGGCGGTGGGGTTGATTTTTCGGCGGAAATAGGTTATAATACGCGTATTGACAAGGAATTTCAAATGACAATCCGTTCGTATCTGGAGAAAAACGCCGCATCAGCACCCGATCGCGAGGCGTTCCTATATTTCGAGGACAAGGAATCAAAGTCCCGCACGTGGCGGGAGTTCCTCGAAGGCGTGGAGAGGACGGCCTGCGCATACGGCCCGAGGTTTGGTCTGAAGCCTAGGCAGGAGAATACGGCCATAATACTGCCAAACTCGGTAACATGGATGGAAGCGTATTTGGCGCAGGCGGGGGCGGCTGTGGCGGTGGTGCCGATAGATCCAAAATTGCACAACGAGGAGGTTCGCTATATCCTGCAGGATTCGGAGGCTGTGCTGGTTACGACCGACCGCGAGCATCTCCCGATGATGCGGGCAATAGTGCCAACATTGCCGAAGATACGCGCGATAGTAATAGTGGATGCGGGAGAAGGGGAGATAGAAGAAATCGGCAATGTGCCGGTTTACGATTATGCCACTATCAAGGACGGCGTGGAAGAAGGCGCGAGTGCGTTTTTCACCGCCAATGTCGCACGCGATGACGATGTGGCTTCGATAATCTACACAAGCGGAACCACCGGTAAGCCCAAAGGTGCGATGCTCACGCACGGGAATTTCACTGCGGATGCCACTGGTGCGCTTGCGGCATTCCACGGAACGTGTACGGCGCGAGACAGGTTTTGCGTGATACTGCCGTTATTCCATGCGTTCAGTTTCTGTACCAATTTTGTGGTGCCGATTGTCGCGGGAAGCCAGATTGCGTTTGTGCGCTCTCTATATACCATCGGTGAAGACGTAAAGGCTCTGCAGCCTACAATAGTAATGGCCGTGCCGCTGCTAGTGGAGAAAATATACGATAAAATCGCCGACAGCATAAAGAAGAACCCGAAGGCACAATTCCTCATGAAGTGGGGGCTGGGATTCATAGTGCGCCGGCAGATCAAGAAAGGGCTGGGCGGGCGCATACGATTCATGATAACAGGCGGCGCGCCTTGCCCGAAGCATATCCTGGAAGGATGGAAGAAGTTGGGTATTGCCGTTCTGGAGGGATATGGCCTCACCGAGTGTTCGCCAGTAGTGTCCATTTCATGGACGAAGACCGCAAAGATCGGCACCATCGGAGAGAAACTGGAGAACATCGAAATACGTCTTGCCGACAAAAACGAAAACGGCGTGGGAGAGTTGCAAATCCGCGGGCCTATCACTATGAAAGGCTACTGGCACAATGGACCTGCCACAAAGGATGCTTTCGACGGCGAATGGCTAAAGACCGGCGACCTCGCCAGCACGGACGACGATGGCTTTATCACCATAAGAGGCCGCAAAAAAGCATTGATTGTAAACCGCGAAGGGAAAAACATCTATCCCGAAGAAGTCGAAAATCGTATCGCGGCGGATCCGCTCGTGGCGGATTGCGTTGTCATCGGTTATACCACGGGTGGCATCCCAGGCGAGAAAGTCGGTTGCATTGTACATCCAAATGAAGATCTCTTAAAGGAACAATACCACGGTAAACTGCCCGAGTGGGAGGAAATCGAAGAGCTCGCATCGAAGCATGTCCACTCCCGCTGCCAGGATCTTGCAGACTACAAGCGTGTGCGGAAGGTGCTCGTTGTGCATGATGCGCTTGAGCGCACCTCCATACAGAAAGTCCGCCGCGTGGCATACTCGCACCGCCTCGACGAATAAATGCGTTCGCCTGTTTTCGTGCGGCGGCAGGCATACAGGTGCATACGAGTCCGCCCGGTTCTCGGATACTGAAGCAAGCGTCGGCGCGGGCATAAACTTTGCGGTGCGGCGCAAGGCATCGCCATGCAACAGTAACGATACGGAGCTGCCAAGTTCTTGCGGATGGGGTGTGCCTAGCGTTTTGGGGATGAACCGCTGTGCGAGGGAATCGCTTGGTCATCGATGGAGACGTTGATAGCATTTACACATACAACAGACTCTTTGCTGACGGTTGTGCAGGATACGTTCTTCAAAGCCACGCTGTCTATCGGGTTGCGCTTATCTCCATAAAGCATCAGCAAGTGTTCGGCCATATTGCATGAGAGATTCTCCGCAGAGATGTTGCGTATGGACGTGATGCGTGTTTCGTGCGTAGGCAAATTGCGCCACTGGTACATTACATCCGTCTCCACGCCAACAACACTTGTGGGAATCCGCTTGCCTTTGGCAACCACGGAACAATCTTTTACGGAGACGTTCTCTATGAAACCGCCGCGGCGTTCGTTCGTCTTGAGGTAGAAAACGTTGAGGACGTTGCCTTCCATGTTGCAGTCGTGCATGAAAACGTTTTTCACTCCGCCGGACATTTCGCTGCCAATGCCGAGCATGACGTGGCCGTCGCGTATTCTCAGCCGCCGCGCAACAATGTTCTCACTGGGTCGCGCCAAAGCCCAAGCATCCTGGTTGCGTCCGGCTTTGATTACAACCGCATCGTCTCCCTGATCGAATATGCAGTCTTCCACAATTGCGTTGCGGGTCATTTCGATGTCGATGCCATCGTTGTTGTGGCCGTGTGCATATACATCGAGGTTGCGCACCACGGCGTTTTCCGAATGGTATAGATGGATCGTCCAAAACGGCGACTCGCGGATCGAGAATCCCTCTAGCAGAATGTTTTTGCAACGGTTGAACTGCAATAGATGCGGCCTTGCGTTCGAGCCTTCCATTGCCACGGCGTTGCGCTTTTCAAGTGGAACGACTTGCGAGCACCATTCGTAGAGCGCGGCCGTGAATGCCATGTGTGCGGGCGGACGCTTGAACCATTCGCGCCAGCGAGCCATCTTGGGTGCAAGAGTTCCAGATCCGGTTATCGCAACGTTAGTGCAGCCGTAGGCATAGACTAGCGGGGAATAATTGATGCACTCCACGCCTTCCCAGGAAGTTGGCACGGCAGGCAAGTAATCGTTGGGATCGTCGGTGAATACAATCTTTGCACCATATTCGAGATGCAGTTCCACATTGCTTTTGAGATGTATTGCGCCAGTGAGCCATTCTCCGGCGGGAACTACCACCCTACCGCCGCCCGGTTCCGCTGCAGCGGCATCCACTGCCGCCGCGAAAGCCGCAGTGCATTTGGTCTCTCCACCTGCCACTGCACCGAACTCCGGCACGGGGAAAGATCCTCCCGCAGCCCGCCACATTGGTATCTCTGGCATGGCGAATGGTGCTTCCGGCGCACTTGCAAACGCGAAATCTTCCGCCTTGGCGTTGCAAAACATCAAAGCTATGGCCGAAAGGAAGCCGCAAATTGAAAAGTTGACATCCATACCGCCATTATATCAAAAAGCAGTGGAGATGAAAACTGACAAATCGGCAGTGACCAATGGATTTTTTGAAAGTGCCGTGAAACCAGTTAGGTTTTTTGTCCCAGATCCAAAAATTTGCGGATCGTTCCGGCTGATGCATGTGTACATTCCGCCAGCGTTTTCCGCACTGCATCTAGAAGTCTTGCGGGATCTGGATGCAGTGAGGTGTCTTTGCAGACGAAAATTCTTGCATGGCCGGTTTTAAATGCGTTTTTTTCAGACACATCCAGTTCCTCGAAAAGTTTTTCACCCGGGCGTACGCCGGTGAATACAATCTTGATGTCCGAATAGGGTTCCAATCCTCTCGCACGGATCATCTCTTCCGCTAGGTCTGTGATCTTTATGCTCTTGCCCATGTCGAGAGTGAATATCGCGGCAGTGTCCTGTGCGGCGGCTTTGAGAACAAGAGTTACCGCTTCCTGCACGGTCATGAAATACCGTTTCATGTCGGGATGCGTCACTGTCACGGGGCCGCCCGCAGCGATCTGCTCTTCGAACAACGGCACTACGCTCCCGCTGGATCCCAGAACAGTGCCGAATCTCACGCATGAGAACTTTGTAGCACGGCCATTCAACGCCATCAGCAAAATTTCTGCGAGGCG
>JAFVCR010000065.1 GCA_017479035.1 Kiritimatiellia bacterium
AAAGCCAAATATGTGAACCACGTTCACCTGTCCCGTCCGCACACTCGTGCGCCGAAACCATGCCCGGCAATGCTACATCGCCAACGCAAGAAAGAACGCTTTTATAATAGCACATTTCCGCCGCCTGTGCAAGAGAAATCGGCATCGGATGGGGCAAACTTGGCTTGCGAAAGCGGCTTTCGGGTGTTTTGGGATGCAAAGTATCGATACTTTGTGATGAAAGTATCGATACTTTCGCGCAAAAGTATCGATACTTCTTGCAAAAAGTATCGATACTTCAAACTGAAAGCATCGATACTTTTATCTCATCAACAGGCGCAGGGTATCAAAAATCCACGCCGCCGGTCATTGCCGGCGGTGTTCATGCAAACAGGTTTATGCGGGGGTTAGCCTTTGTAGCGGCGGGGAGGCGCGTCTTCTAGGAATGTCTTTTCAATGGTGTCGAGGCGGTAGTTCTTTGGCTGGACGATTTTCTCGAGCGCAAGGAAGAATTCCGCCGTAGGTGCAATCTTGTATTTGCTCTCGATTGTCACGGTTTCGCCTCTGTTCACCACTTCGAGGTGCAGTGCGAGGCGACCCGGGGTGTTTTGCGCGAGTTCGCCGATTTGCCGTGCAATAGCTTCGGCGTTTTGCGATGTGTAGTCTATGCGCACGGAGAGATGCTTCCCGAAATTTTCTATGCCTTCGGAAAGGGGATACGCTTCGCGCACCACGAATTGCAACGCTTCCTCTTCCTCTTTCGTGTCGCGGTTGGTGCGGTGCTGGAGTTCGCCGCAGAGCAGCACAGGGGTGTCGACGGCGTTAGGAATCCAATCTTTTATCTTCTCGAATGTTTTTGCGAAGGCGAGTGCTTCGGTTTCCACGCTTTCATCGTCGATGGCGAGTATGGCCCACTGCTGCGGTGCCTTGTCGGGATGTTTCGGGTCGGGTCTCGAGAAGCGGGTGTCGCATTTTTTGAGCATGCCGCCTACGCGCACTGCTATCTTGAACGGCCTTTCCGCGCCCATTTCCGCCATGTACGGGATTTCCGGCGGCGAGACCATGCGGCATGTGGAGAGGGTTGCAAGCACTTTGCGCCACATGCCAAGCGGATGCCCCGTAAGGTAGATGCCGCAGAGTTCGCGTTCGTCTTGGCAGCAGACGTGCGGCGCGAAATGCGGAGCCGGCGGCAGTTCTTCGTCGCCATTGGCATCTTGCTGGGAGCCGCCTTGCGGGGATGTGCCGAGCATGTCGAACATATCCATCTGCCCCATGGCGCGTTCTTTGGCTATGGACGAGGCGCGCTTCAATGCATAGTCCACGTTCGCAAAAAATCTCGCCCTGTGCAAATCGCGTTTTTCGTCGCACAACGAATCGAACGCGCCGGACTTGGCAAGGTTTTGCAGGACGCGGGCATTCACCAGCGTCTGGCCTTTTTTTATGCCGGCCTGTGCCATGCGGATGGTGAAATCCATGAATCCCTTGAAAGGCCCGCTGGCTTTGCGTTCCTCCACTATCGCCTCCGCAGCGGCCACGCCCACGCCCTTTATGCCAGCGAGTGCGTAGCGGATGGATTTGCCGTCCTTGCCGGGTGCGAATCGCACAAGGGATTCGTTCACGTCCGGCGTGCGGATGTCAAGCCCCATTTCGGCCGCTTCCATCACGAGACCAGGCATTTTGTCGAAGTTGCCGATTTCGGAGGAAATCTGTGCGCACATGAACTCCGCTGGATAGTGCGCCTTCATGTATCCGGTCTGGTACGCCACCCACGCATAGCACACTGCGTGCGACTTGTTGAACGCATATTCGGCGAACGCCCGCCAGTCGTTCCATATTTTATCGATCAACTTTTTCGCGTCGGCCTCTTTCGTGAGATCGAGCGTGATTTCCTTGCCGTCTGTTTCTATGGTGGTGGAGCCTTTCATGAACTCCACATTGGCGAGGCAGCCTTTCTCGAACTTCGCCTTGAGTTTCTCAATAGTGGCGATGTTCTTCTTGCCCATCGCCTTGCGCAGGGTGTCGGAGTCGCCGCGCGTGAAACCGCCCAAAAGACGCGAAAGCAGCATCACCTGTTCCTGGTATACCGTAACGCCGTAGGTGTCCTTGAGATACGTCTCCATCAGCGGATGGTCGTAGCGGACGGGTTTGCGCCCGTGTTTGCGGTCGATGAACGTGGGGATGTATGCAAGAGGGCCCGGCCGGTAGAGCGCGTTCATCGCCACGAGATCCTCGATGCGGTCGGGCTGGAGTTCGCGCAGATACTTCTTCATGCCGTCGGATTCAAACTGGAAAAGGCCGGTGGTCTCGCCTCTGCCGAAAAGTTCATAGGTGGCTTTGTCGTCTATGGGGATGGCATCGGGGTCGATGGTTATGTCGCGTGTGGTTTTCAGAAGTTCCACGCATTCCTTTTCCACGGTGAGCGTCTTCAACCCGAGGAAGTCCATCTTCAGCAGGCCCACGGGCTCCACGAAGTGGCCGTCGTATTGCGTGGTGAGGAGAGGTTCGTCGGGCGTGGGCGTTACGGGGATGGTATCTATCAACGGGTCGCGCGAGATGAGAATGCCGCACGCATGCACGCCCGGCTGCCTTATGGAGCCTTCAAGTTTCATGGCGCGCTGCATTAGCAAGCGCACTGTATCGTTTTTCGATTCCGCAGCGGCTTTCAGTTCAGGGGACTCCTTCATCGCCTTGGCGAGCGTGATCTTTGGCGTGTTCGGCACGAGGGCTGCGAGTTTGTTCGTGTCCGCAAGCGGATACTCCATCACGCGGCCGACGTCCTTTATCGCGCTTTTCGCCGCCATCTGCCCGAACGTGATGATGTGCGCCACATGATCCTGGCCGTATTTTTTAGTGACGTAGTCTATCACGCGCCCGCGCCCGTAGTCGTCGAAGTCCACATCTATATCAGGCATTGAGATGCGGTCGGGATTGAGGAAGCGTTCGAACAGCAGCCCGTATTTCAGCGGGTCTACATTCGTTATTCCAAGTGCATACGCCACTGCGCTGCCGGCTGCGGATCCGCGCCCCGGCCCCACCCACACGCCAAGTTCCTCTTTGGCGGCGCGTATGTAGTCGCTAACTATCAAGAAGTATCCGGGGAAGCCCATCTTGCGTATCGTGTCCAGCTCGAACGAAACACGCTCTTTTATTTCATCCGTCAGCGGATTCCAGCGTTTCTTTGCGCCTTCCCACGCGAGATGGTCGAGGTAGTCGGCCTCGAACTCTATGCGCCGCCGCACGGGGTCTTCAATGGGTTTGTATTTCTCCGCATTCTCGTCGCCGAATTCGAGCGGAATGGCGAACTTCGGCATGATGGCCTTGCGGTTCAGTTCGTAGTCCTCTATCATCTCGTCCACCGCAAGGGTGTTGGAAACCACCTCGGGCGTCTCGGAGAAGAGTGCCATCATTTCGGCGCAGCCTTTGAACCATTCTTCGCCGGTGTATACAAGACGGCCGGATTTCGTGGCGGTGTCGTCGTCGTCGATGCGCGGCGGGTCGGAGAGTTTTTTGTTCGTGGAAAGCGCCAGTAGCACGTCGTGCGAGTCGTTGTCGTCGGCATCGATAAAGTGCACGTCGTTCGTTGCAATCACGCGGATGTCAAGTTTGCGCCCCAGTTCCAGCACGCCTTTCACCACCTGCAACTGCCGCCACCACACGCCCGAAGGCTCGATGTTCATTTCCGGGTGCCACTTGCTTTTGTGCAGCATCACCTCGAGCGAGTACGCATCGCCGAAAAGGTCTTTGTACCATCTGGCCACGGCCTCCGCCTCATCCATGCGCCCGGCCACTATAGCCCGCGCCACTTCGCCGGCCAGGCACGCGCTCGAACAGTGCAGACCCTCGTGGTATTTCTCTAGCAGAGCGCGGTCGATGCGCGGTTTGTAGTACATTCCATGTATGTGTGCCTCGGAGATGAGTTTTACGAGGTTGTGGTAGCCGGTCTTGTTCATCGCATGCAAACAAAGATGGCTGCGCGTTTCGTTCTTGTCGCGGTCGGACATGCTACCATTGGTGATGTAGGCCTCGCATCCAAGGATCGGCTTCACCTTTACGTCGGCAAGTTCGCCGTAGGTTTTGGCGTTGTCGCTGTGGCATTCGTCATGGAAAGCTTTGAGCGCATAGAGGTTGCCGTGGTCGGTGACGGCTATCGAGCGCATGCCGCGTTCGCGCGCACGCTTTACAAGCGGCACTATCTGGCACTGCCCGTCCAGCAACGAATACGTTGTATGCAGATGCAGATGCACGAACCCGGAATCGTCCGCCATTATATTCTCTCTCCCCGCTCCATGAAAATTCTTGCCATGACGAGACCTATTATACCAAACTCCCCCGCCTAACGCAAGAGCCCGCAAACGCCACCCTTATCCCGGATTTCGGGATTCCCCGAAATAGTTTGCAGTGTGCAGTTTGCAGTTTGCAGTTGTCGCGCCGCATCCATAATTGCACACGGCAAATCCTCCGCGGGCAAGATGCCCGCGCCCCCACAGGACGAATCTCTGCATCTCTGCGCCTCTGCGTTGATTGCATTTTACAAACTGCAAACTGCACACTGCAAACTGCAAACTACTGCGGGGGGACAAGCGTGTGAACGAGAGGGATTTGACTTGCACGGGGAAATATGGTATAATGTGCGCGTCCGTCTGCGGAAGCGGTGCGTGGTTTGCATCGGTGCGGGCGGAAATCCCCTTACGATTCAGAGAACAAAGTCATGGCAGATCAGGAATTGCCGCTATTCGATACTGCGGCCAGCAATACCAACATCCCCGCGCAGCAGGATGCGCAACCCAAACCCGCAAAGAGGCGCGGGCGTCCGCCGAAGTCGGCAAAGGCGGAAGTGGCGGCGGCGAGCGAAGATCGTGCGGAGGCTGCAACGCCTGCGCAGGATGCGGTGGCATACGCGCCGGAGAAAGAACCTGTGGCGGCGGCGGAGCCGCAAAGCGTCCCCGCGTCCGTGCCCGTGCAGGATGCGCCGCCGGCGGCGGGAGCGGAGGTGCCGCAGGCAAAGCCGCAGCAGCAAGGCGGAGATGCGCAGCAGACGCAGCGGCAGAACAACAACTGGCAGAACCGCAACCAGAATTTCCGCAACAACAACCAACAGCGTCAGCACGGCGGCAATAACGGCAACCGTTTCCAGAACAACCGCAACAATCAGCGTCAGCAGCGGCCGCAGCAGATGCCGTTCCCGGTGGTGGAGCGCAATCCCGAATTGCCGGAGTATCGGCTGGTGGACATCTACGGATGGGACAATGCGGAGATAGTGGAAAAGTTGATGCCGGATGCGAATGCGGAGGATCTCGGTGCGATGAAACGCCACGAGATAATATTCGCTTCGATTCGCAGTTATCTGCTGCGCGGCGGCGCGGTTCTCGCTACGGGATGCCTCGAAGTGGCCAAGGAGGGCTTTGGGTTTCTGCGCAGCGCGAAAAACAACTTCCTCGCATGCCCGGAAGACATCTTCATACCGCAGCAGCAGATACGCCGCCACGCATTGCGCACTGGCGACATCGTGGAAGGGCCGATACGCGTGCCGCGCCAGACGGATAAGTTCTTCGCGCTGGGGAACGTCCTCAAAGTGAACGGGCTCACGCCAAGCGAGGCGGCGCGCATAGTGCATTTCGAGAACCTCACGCCCACGTTCCCCACGCGCCGCATCATACTGGAGACGGTGCCGGGCGAGAGTTCCACGCGCGTGGTGGCTATGTTCACGCCGGTAGGCTTTGGCCAGCGCGGTGTGATCGTGGCACCGCCGCGAGTGGGGAAGACTGTTCTCTTGCAGAAGATGGCAAACGCTATCACGAGGAACCATCCGGAGGCAATACTCATAATCCTCCTTGTGGACGAGCGGCCGGAAGAAGTGACCGACATGCAGCGCAACACGAAGGCGATGGTGCTTGCCTCGACGTTCGACGAAGAACCGCAGCATCACGTAAACGTGGCGGAGATGGCAATCGAGATGGCCAAACGACAGACGGAAAACGGCAAGGATGTGATAATTCTGCTGGACTCCATAACTCGCCTGGCCCGCGCATACAACACGGTGCAACCGCATTCCGGCAAGATCCTGACGGGTGGCGTGGACGCGCTTGCGTTGCACAGACCGAAGAGGTTTTTCGGTGCGGCGCGCAACATCGAAGGCGGCGGCTCGCTGACAATCCTCGCAACCGCGCTTATCGACACCGGCAGCCGCATGGATGAGGTGATCTTCGAGGAATTCAAAGGCACGGGCAACATGGAACTCGTGCTCGACCGCAGCCTTGCCGACAAGCGCATTTTCCCGGCGATAGACATCGAGAAGTCCGGCACGCGCAAGGAAGATCTGCTGTTGGATGCGCTGGAGCTCGAAAAAACCTGGAGCCTACGCCGCATACTTGCGGAGGCCGGTCCAGAACGCGCCATGCAGCACATCATCACATGCATGAGGCGATACAAATCCAATCCAGAGTTTCTGCTGTCGCTTGACGTGAAGTGAGGCGGCGACAAGGAAACACTCGAAGAATCTGGAAGGCGATGGAGTGAAAATGGAAAACTTGACCGGTAAAACGATTGCTCCAGAGTGCAAGGATTCGCGGAGGGATCCCGCCGGCGTGGCGCTGCGGGTGATTGCGAGGATGTATCAGAACACTCCGCCATCGCTGTGCGACATTGTGTCGAGGAGATTGCTGATAATGGTCAACGCCGTTTTTCTGCTTCGGATGATTTTGTGTTGTGTCCTGTGAAGAACATTGCATGACGGCGTTGCGGGCGCGGGTGCTTTTCGCCTTGCATTGATATGCCAAATGTGCTAGTATTTCGGCAAATGGAAACGGTGTTGTTCATCACGGATTTGCACACGGGCGCGCACGTACTCGAACTTGCCGGCGTTTTCGAGCGCGCGGCGGTGCACGGGTGGCGGGTGATAGAGGTGGAGCGCGACCGCGCCTCGCAGCCGTTGGCGGAGTCGTTCAAGACGTGGAATCCGGCCGGGTGCATCATGGAGTGCGGCAAACTGACCGATGCCATCGATACTTCCGCTTTCGCCAACGTGCCGATCGTATATATCGACCCCGACCGAAAAACCATCGCACGCGGCGCGAACTGCGTAACAAACGATGCCTCCGCCATAGCCGGCCGCGCTGCCGATGAACTCATGAAACTTGACAACGCCTCCTACGCATACGTCGCGTGGCGCGCACCCACTCCCTGGAGCGTAAGCCGGGGCGAGGCTTTCATGCGCATCATGCGTGCCGGCAACAAGCGTTTCCATTTATACGACAAACCCTGGCAGGATACATGCCAGATCCAGAAGGATCTCGCCCGCTGGCTGAAGCCGCTCCCCAGACCCATAGGCATTTTCGCCGCGAACGACCATGTGGCGGAGCAGGTGGCCGGGGCATGTCAATTGGCTGGGCTCGAGAGTCCGCGCGATGCGGCGATCATCGGCGTGGACAACGATGAACTCGCGTGCGAGAACTGCGTGCCTACGCTCAGTTCCATAGAACCTGATTTCAAAGAGGCCGGCCGCCTTGCGGCTGATCTCCTTGCAGAGATATTGGCGAATCCTGCGCAGAAACCGAAGCATCTGCATTTCGGCCCCGTGGCACTGCACCGCCGGCAGTCGACCCGCAGCGTAAATACGGGCGACATCCGCATCATTCGCGCAGTGGAGCACATCCGCCGCGATGCGGTGAACGGCCTCACCGCCGCGCAGATCATAGCAGAGATAGGTCTGTCACGCCGGCTTGCGGAAAAACGTTTCCTTGCCGCGACCGGGCGAACCATTCTTGGTGAAATCCAAGAAATGCGTTTCGCTCGCGTGTTGAGGCTTCTGGAAACCACGGATTTGCCAATTGGGCAGATAGCAGGACTGTGTGGATGGGAGTCCGACTCGTACCTCAAACGTTTCTTCAAAGCTCGTACGGGCATGACACTCCGTGAATGGCGTGCAAAGCATACCACCCCTGCAAAGGCTTGATCGGCAAGGGGAAAAACGGAGCACCGCGCCGGGATTTTGTGTTTTGTCCCCGGAGATGAAGAAGGGGGATTCCCCGGGAAAAGGGAGAAAGACCGGGTGGAGATAAACTGCGGAATGCGCGGAAAGGGGAGATATGCAATGCTCGCACAAAGTACACAATGTTCACGAAGTTTTTGAAGACTTTGCGGATTTTGTGGACTTTGTGTGAGCACTTCAATATATATTAAGAATATAGGTTAACTGCGGATTTGTTTCAATTCACGCGCCCGCGTGGGGCGCGACCAGGGGATAATCATCCTCTGCAAATGTTTATTTGCGGTTTCAATTCACGCGCCCGCGTGGGGCGCGACCGGAGGGTGCGCAATGAAAGCATACAAGGGATTCGTTTCAATTCACGCGCCCGCGTGGGGCGCGACGCATCCTCCCCGCTTTCCGCCCCGCGCCTTGCATCGGTTTCAATTCACGCGCCCGCGTGGGGCGCGACTTTCTTTGCGGCTTCCTTTGCCGCCTCTAT
>JAFVCR010000066.1 GCA_017479035.1 Kiritimatiellia bacterium
CAAGGCGGCGGCAAGGTCGCCGCCACAGGGACGGGATTTGATGAGAGATCAGTCGTCTATGCGTATACGGCTATATATGGGAGAGTGAATGTTGCGCGTCTCCCCGCCGGTTTGCAGGAAGAATCCATTTTTCACGCTGCCGGCATCTACGGAGAGTGCGGGGTTGCGGTCTCCAGTGAAAATCGCGTGCATTACTTCGCTGGATGATGAATCGTCTCCAACGCGAACCCCGGTGAATTCAGCGCGGCGGACTTCCTGTGCGCTATTGAAGTCGCGCCGGAAATCTTCTACGAAGGAATATGTGTTTTTCAGTTGCGCATCGCCGCCGGTGCCGTGTGTGGAGAACGTGGCGATTTTGGTTTTTTCGCTATCGCCGGGCTTGCCGCAATATGCGGAGAAGGCCACATGGCGTTCGCCGTCTTTTTCGGCGGAGACGGTGAAGGTGTATTTTTCATTTTCCTTCCAAGCGAGCGGCATGATGGCCTGTGCGCCGGTGCCTTCGCGTGAAAAGCGGTTCAAGCGCACGCCTTCGCCGGTGTAGAGAACGCGTGTGCGGTCGCTATCGGGGACGTTTTCCTCGCGGGCGTGCGAATCCATCGGGTCTCCGGGGTCCCACACCGAGAATATGGCTACGCGGTCGCGGTTGGGGAGTTCCTGCAACCCCATGTAGCCGCCGTCGAACGCCAATGCGCAGAAATACGAACCCGGGGTGGACTCGCGCACAGTCATGGCGACGGACATTTCGCTTACGGCTTGCGGGGGCATTTCGTAGCGCAAGTGGACGCTGCGAGCCTGGCGTTGAGACTCCAGAATCTGCTGCTGCGTCAATTCCGCAGCCAACGCGCATTGCGTTCCGAAAGCAGCAACCGCGAGTGCCGCGCCGATAGCATGATAGGTCGGGAAATTCATATGGATATTTCTACACGATTTTGAAGAAAAAAGCAAGTGTGAAATTCAAAATTTCGTGCAACAGGCGTTTTTTACGGGCTACGGGCGCAAAAAATGCGCGAAAGGCGCATTTTTATTGATTTTTCTCTTGCACAATGCAAAAAAATACTGTAAAATACAGGCGTTGCGCGGGATTGGCCCTCGCAAACTACAAGGAATAAAGTCATGGCAACCAAGAAAGCACCGGTTCCTACCACAAAGAGCGCGATCCTCACGGCCATAGCCGAGGCGGCTGAAATCAGCAAGAAGCAGGCAACGGCGGCGTACGACAAACTCCTCGCCATCGCCTACGAGGGTGCGAAACTCGAGAAGGGCATCGTCCTCCCCGGGCTCGGCAAACTCATCGTCCAGAAGCGTCCTGCGCGCACCGTGCGCAATCCGCAGACCGGCGAAGCAATCAAGAAGCCTGCAGGCAAGGTGCTGAAGTTCCGCATCGCCAAGGTTGCCAAGGACACCGTAGTTCCCCCCAAGAAGTAATGGAGTGGAAGGGCGATGATTGAATGAGAGAGAACGGCTGAAGGTTTGCCGGCGGCCGCAGATCTTGTCAATCAAGACGCAAAAAACGGGGAAGGTGTCAGATGCGCCTTCTCCGTTTTCCTTTTAAGAGTGTAGAGGAGGGTTTCGCCATGAATAGAAAAATCGCAGGATGCCTGGCAATGGGGATTGCGGCATCGGTGTTCGGGCATGTGATGCCGGCACCGCAGATTGTTCCGCCATTGTCGCAGGCGGGCGGCAATGAGCCGGTAAAAGTGGAAGCGGTGGAAGATATTGTGGCGGACAACGGACTTTTCCGCAAGGTGCAAGTTGCGGCCACATTCACTAATCCAAACTCGCGCCAGATGGCGTGGGATTGGGAATATACTCTGCCGGACGGCGCAACGGTGTGCGGATACAAACTTGAAATCGCAGGTGCGATGATCCCCGGAGTGGTGGTGGAGAAGGAAAAGGCGCGTGTTGCGTTCGAGACGGAAAAAGCGAAACGTATCGACCCGGGAATCGTTGAGCAGGTAAAGGGCAATCTGTGGCGCACGCGCATTTTTCCGCTGGAGCCGGGCATACCGCGCAGAGCGGAAATCACATACATAATGCCGCTCTCCGGCGAGGGTGCAACAATCTACGAGAGTGACGGCGATGATCTGTTCGAGGGCAGGCGCAGTGCAGTGGATGCCGCGTCTGAGCAGAGCGTCCGGTGCGAATGCAGCATGATACTTTGGGATGCCTCTAGCAGCGCGGCGGCGCACGCGCAAGCATGGCGCGCGAAGGTAGAGGAGAAATTCCCGCAAGACGGAAAATGGCGTTTCATGGCGTTCCGTAACGAGCCTGATGCGATAGCGGAGGCGGAGGGGAAAGATGAATTGCTGAAGTTGATAGATGCGGTGGTTTACGATGGCGCGACCGACATCGACCGTGCATATCGCGCCGTGAAAGACGAACCTGGCATGAAGGCGATTTTTTCCGACGAAACTGCCACATGGGGCAGTGAGAGGAACGATTACGAGAGCGATCCGCAAGTGCTGATACTTTCGCGCAAAGATGTGACGTTTTGCAATGTCGTGAGAAAGTTGAAAGACGGCGAGAAAATACCGGATGGAGCGGAGGTCAAAAGCGGAACGCTTCTTGCAACTGCATGGGCGGCGCAACGCGTGGAACGCCTTGCTGAACAGGCCGCAGCGCGCAAGGACGAACTGCTCGCGCTAGGGCGCAGATACGGTGTGGCATCCAGCGTAACGAGCCTGATCGTGCTGGAGAATCTCGAGCAGTATATCAAGCACAAAATCGAGCCGCCCAAGGAAATGGCGTTCCACTCCGAATGGGTTAAACAGATCGCCGCGCAGGACGACCCCATACGCAAACGCGAAGAGAGGCTTGCTCACGAGAAGGAATTGCTGGCGTTGTGGAAGGAGAGGGTGGAGTGGTGGAATAATCCGATACCTAAAACCCAAACGCCCACGAGCGGACTTTTCAATCGTGTTGCGAGCGTAGGTGCGGTGCGCACGGCAAGTGCGCCGGTTGCAATGGAGGAGCGTGGAGCAGTGGCGATGGAAATGGCGGAGGGTGCCGTTGCAGCGGGGGCCGCGCGTGCAATCGACGGAACCCGAGCCAACGCACCAGCATCAAGGGGCGGCGCGGCAATGATTGCGATAACGCCGTGGAATCCCGCAGTGCCGTATCTAAAGCGCATAGAGTCTGCGCAAGACGCATACGGGCAATACCTCGCAGAAAAGAAGGAGTACGGTTCTTCGCCGGCGTTTTTCATGGATGCGGCGGGAGTGTTTTTCAAAAAGGGCGATACGGCGTTGGGTGTGCGGGTACTCTCAAACATGGCAGAGTTCAAACTCGAGGATGCGGCGGTGTTGCGGGCGATGGCATGGCGGCTGCGCGAGGCGGGCGATTACGACGATGCAATCGCGCTGTTGCGCAAGGTGGTGAAACTGCGCGGAGAGGAGGGGCAGAGCAGGCGCGATCTTGCGTTATTGCTGGCCGAATGCGGGAAAGACCGCAAGTGCGCCAAGTATCTGGGCGAAGCGGCGGCACTTCTGCACGAGACTGCCTTCACGCCTTGGGCGAGGAGAAGTGGCCGCCGCTCCAATGACCATCAGGTGAGCATCGTGGCATTGGAGGAACTCAACGCGCTCGCCACATGGTGCAAGGCAAACGGAGTGGATGCGGAAATGCCGGAGCTTTCGGAAGAGTTCGTGCGTGAGATGCCGTTGAAACTGCGTATAGTCCTTTCATGGGATGCAGACGAGACGGATGTGGATTTGCACGTGCTCGAGCCGAACGGCGAAGAGGCATACTACGGCCATCGCCGCACATCTCGCGGCGGCTTCTCAAGTGAAGACGTTACAACGGGATACGGTCCGGAAGAGTACCTGCGCAAGGATGCCGATGCTGGAGTATATCGCGTGCTGGCGCACTATTTCGCTTCTCACCAGACCGCGCTTACGGGAGCGACTGCGGTTTCTGCAACGGTATATACGGACTGGGCCACTGCTAACGAAAAGCGGGCGATACTTACTCTCCGCCTCGACAAGCCCAAGGACAAGGTTTCCATCGGCGAGATAACCATTGCCGAATGACGCTGGAACAGTGGCGCGCGAGACCTCTGCCGGAGTTCCGGCAGAGGGTTTGTTTTATTATACGGACGTGCGGGCGAACAGGCGTATGACACCATCGAGAGCGAGTGCCGTGAGAACCGTCGCCGCACTGGAAGGAATACCGAATGCGGTTTCCGCGCCATAGCCGATTGCGGCGGAGGCGAATGCAATCGCTCCTGCGAGGAACATCTGCGATGAGAGGCGCCGCGCAACGCGTGCCGCAGCCACGGCGGGAATTGCAAGGAACGCGATTGCAAGAAGAATGCCCACGGTGTACGCAAGCATTGCAACTGTGAGAGCGGTGACTACATAGAAAATGCATTCCCACAGGCGCACGTCAACACCGCGCAATTGCGCAAGTTCGCCATCGAACGCAACTGCCAGAAGTTTGTTGAAGCCGCATACGCTTACGCCAACAATCCCGGCGGTGAATACGGCCATCTGCGCAACGCGTGCGGCGGAGACCTCCGCAACGCTGCCAAGCAGATATTCTTCGAGGTCGACCATTTCGCCCGTGGCCCATTTGAGGAGGATCATGCCAATCGCAAAACCGCCTGCCCACACGCCGCTCAATGCGGCATCCGTCCGTGCACCGTTTTTACGGGTTATCCCCGCAAGCACGAACGCCACTGCGAGCGCGGCCAGCACAGATCCGCCGAAGGGAGAGACTGCTGCGATTCCGCACTTGTTCTCCAATACTGCCGAAAGGCCAATTCCCGCAAGCATGCTGTGCGAAATTGCCCCGGCGACATACGTCCGCCGCCGCACCACGACGAGCGAACCCACGGATCCTGCGGCGATGGCGGCAAGCAGCAGCGCGGCAAATGGAAGAAGATGCTCCGTCATTGTGCTACCTCCCCGCAACGTGCGCATTTGCATCCGCCGCCGGCCGCGACAGAGCAGTTGTGATGTTCGAGCGTGGCGAGCGTGGCGCCGAAACTCGTCCGGAACGTTTCGCTTGCAACCTCGCCTAGGCGATGCATTCCCACGGTTCCATTGACGCAAAGAACGTGGGTGGCTTTGTCGGAAACGACGGCGAGATTGTGGCTGACCATCAATACAGTAATGGTTTCGGCAAGTTCGCGGAAAAGGTCGTACAGTTGCGCCGTGTGGGCGGGGTCTACATTTGCAAGAGGTTCGTCGAGGAGCAACAGATCGGGTTCCGAGGCAAGAGCCTGCGCAATCATCACACGCTGGCGTTCGCCGCCGGAGAGCGCGGCGAAGGATGCCTTGAGCATATCGCCCATTTCTACTTTTGCAATGGCGCGGCGCGCGGCTTCCCTGTCAGCCTTGCCGTAGCGGAAGCGTATTTTGCCGGCACGCCCCATAAGCACGGCCTCGAATACGGTGAGAGGAAAACGAGGGTCGATATTGATTTGTTGAGGGACATATCCTATGCGCGGCAGAGCATCCGCCGGTTTACCGCCGAATACTTTTACCTCGCCGCAGGAGGGAGCCAGTGCGCCCATGATGATTTTCAACAGCGTGGTTTTGCCGCCGCCGTTCGGCCCTACAACCGCCACTAGCGAATGCTCCGCCACGCGGAAAGCGACATCGTGCAGCACCTCCCGCCCCGGGCGGAAGAAGCACACGTTTTTCATTTCTATCACGGTTTTATCGTTTTCCATCATTGCGGAACTTCCAAATGGCGTGCATTCTAGCATATATCGGACGATGCGTCAAATGGGAATGAAAATTGCGCTTGCACAAACTGTGGAAATGTGCTATTATTTCCGCGTTCCTTTCTATAACTTCGCTTGCGCAAGCGGCGGAGTGCGTTCCACCGTGCGGGTGCATGGATGGAATGTGTACGCAGTTCGCGTATTTTGCTTTGATAGAAATCTGGACAATTTCTGAACTAGAGCAGGTACGAGGACGCGCAACGTGCAATTAGGCGTGGCGTATTCTCTTGTCGTGTTTTAGTTCGGGCAGTCCAGAGCCTCTATCAAAACACGAAAGAACAGAGGAAACGCCACGCCTCTTATTATCGTGGCGGATGGAGTAAAAAATGAAAAAGATAGCAGCCACGACAATAGGCGTTGCGGCGTTTGCGCTGCACTTGTGCGCCGCTCCGGTAGTGGAGATAACAAGCGTCCAGCAACAATATCCGTGGACGAACACTGTGGACATAACATATACGTCTACGGGCGTAGCGGATGCCAACACGTATTATGTGGTGTTCAAAGCGCATGATGCGGATGGCAAGGAGATTGGCGTTATAACGAACGACCTCAAAATCTCGCAGGGTTCCAGTTGGGTGGCGCAATGGCAGCCGCCGTTCAACGTGCGCTATGAAAATTGCACGATGACACCATACGTCTACAAAGGCGGGCAGGACGATTACATGATCGTAGATCTCGAGACATGGCAGGTGGCTTACGAGGGAATGTCCACGCAGGCGGCATCCAATGAGAAATACAACACGCCGGACTACAAGACTAAGAAACTTGTCCTGCGCAAGATCTCCGCAGGTGTATACACCAATGGATGGAACCAGACCAAGAACTCGTACATGGGCAGCAACTCGCCGCACGAGGTAAAGATTCCCAAGCCGTATTATATGGGTATTTTCAAATTGACGGAAGGTCAATACAAGCGGATAATGAGCGATTCCACGGCGGACACGGCTTTGCCGAAAGTCTCTGTGAGCAATACGGGCTTGCGTGGCGGCGCGGGCGCAGGATCTGCACCACAAAGCGGATTCTTCTTCGAGTTGGGCAAGAAACTTGCGGCAAAGGGATTCGATATTGGAGAGGGATTCGATCTGCCGACGGAGGAAATGTGGGAAATCGCCGCACGAGCCGGCGTGAGAACCTGCCACCTGTGGGGTGACACATGGAACGACAACTGGTCCAAATACATACAGTCGTCCACGCATGTTGCCGTTGGCGGGAAATTGCCGAACAATTGGGGGTTGTATGATGTGATGGGCAATGTGTGGGATCGCTGCCGGGATGTCGGGCGCGAGGTGTCTACAGATCTTGCAAACTATGCAGAGCAATGCGCAAACGGCTTGAAGCCGCGCACGACAGGCAAATCCGGCTACGAAGTGCTGAAGGGAGGCTCCAGCGAAGCGGCAAATTCCAGCCGCGTGGATGCGTGGCTTTCTGCTGGATATGTCAATCAGGCAAACAACTCATCGCCATCGCATGAAGGCTTCCGCATTGCATTCATCCCTTGAGGATGCGGTGAATCGCACTGCAAACTGCAACTGCAAAGAGGGGAGGTGGCGTAATAAGATATAAAGAGGATTTTAGATGTTTAGTAGTACAAGCGGCGGGAGCATACACTCCCGCCGTTATGATCAGGGCATAATGCAGCTTTCTGCGGATGCCTGTGCCGCAGCGAGAGTCATTGCCGTCAGCAGTTTTCAACTTTTCTTCAATGCCAGTTACTAACGCCTTGTGCGTGATATAAATTATTGCAAGAGGATGTGAAAAATGGTAGAATGCAGCGGTTTTGGTTTACGAAACGATTTGATTTTATGGATAACGAAATTATCGCAAGAGCGCTTGAGTGCGCAATGCTTTTCTGCTTCGGCTTTTCGTGGCCGTTCGCGATAGCGCGTACGTTGCGGGCTAAGCGCGTTGACGGGAAAAGCCCGGCGTTTTCCGTTTTGGTCATGGTGGGGTATCTTTGCGGCATCGCCGCGCATGCCATATCCGACAGAAGCTGGATAGTGTGGGTCTACCTTGCAGATCTTGTGCTTGTGGCGGCGGATTTTTCTCTTTACATGCATTATTCAAGGAAGGAACGTTGAAATGGCTGAATTGATTACGGCTCTGGACGTGCAGACTCGCGCGGAAGCGGTGGAAAAGATAAAAACCATCGGCGAGAGCGTTGGGTTTTACAAGATAGGGCTTGAGCTTTTTATCGCCGAGGGTCCCGATGTGGTGAAAGCGGTAAAAGACCTTGGGAAGAAGGTGTTTCTCGATTTGAAACTTCATGACATCCCGCGCACTGTGGAACGGGCTGTGCGCAGTGCTGGCAAATTGGGTGTGGATCTTGCCACGATACATGCCTGCGGCGGTGCGGCGATGATACGTGCCGCAGCGGATGCTGCAGCGGAATTTGGCGAGCGTGCGCCGAAAATACTGGGCGTGACTGTGCTTACGAGCCTTGATGAAAACGATTTGCGCGACATAGGCATCTCCGGGCGCACTGCGGCGGAACAGGTGCAGGCTATGGGTCGCCTTGCGCTGGCGAATGGGGCGGCAGGGATAGTTTGCAGCCCCAGGGAAGTGAAAATCATGCGCAACATCCTAGGCGTGGATGCATTGCTTGTCACGCCAGGGGTGCGCCCGGCCGGTGCTGACGTGGGCGACCAGAAACGCGTTGCCACTCCTGCCGATGCCGTGCGCGATGGTTCCACACATTTGGTGGTAGGTCGGCCGATTCTAGCTGCCTCCGATCCCGCTGCCGCCGCAGTTGCAATCCGTGCGGAAATGGATGGTGCAGTATGAGAATATTCAGGGATGCGGCGAAGTTGCAGAAGTGGTGCATGCAACAAAAGCGCATGGGCAAGCGAATGGCACTCGTCCCCACGATGGGCTATCTGCACGAGGGGCATCTTTCGCTGATAGAGACGGCAAAGAAAAACCGTGCGGATGAGATAGTGGTATCCGTATTTGTGAATCCCGTGCAATTCGGTCCGAACGAGGATTATGCCACCTATCCCCGCAACGAGAAGAGCGATCTTGCAAAGTGCCGCAAGGCGGGTGCGAGCGCGGTGTTTCTGCCAACGCCGGAGGCACTGTATGCGCCAGACCACAGCGTGTATGTTAACGAAGAGCGGCTCTCTACGGGGTTGTGCGGCGCACGGCGGCCGGGGCATTTTAGGGGCGTGTGCACCGTAGTGGCAAAACTCTTCAATCTTGCGCAACCGGATTTTGCCGTGTTCGGGCAGAAAGATTTTCAGCAGGCGGCTGTGATAAACCGCATGGTGAGGGATATTAATTTCCCGGTGGAGATCGTTGTGGCACCGATAGTGCGGGAGGAGTCCGGCCTAGCGAAATCATCGCGCAATACATATCTCTCGGATGCGGAAAAGGCAAGCGCACTCGCAATTTTCGCATCGCTGCGCGAGACGGCAGGAGCAGTTGCAGAGAAGGGGAGTGTGCCGTGGAAATCGCAGAAAGCGCGAATCGTCCGCAAACTGGAAAAGGCCGGACTTAAAGTAGATTATGCAGAAGCGGTAGACGCAGCGACGCTTGAGGATGTAAAGACGTTGAAGCCCGGCAATGCAGTGCTCGTGGCGGCTTTTGCAGGACGAACTCGCCTGATAGACAATATCATAGTGTGACGCGGCGCATCAGACGCAGGAACAGCACGCCGGCGGCGAGAAGGGGATGCCGCCACGAGACGGGAAACGATTGCAATACGTTTCCCGTTTTTTCATCGCGGAGCATGGCGAAAAACGGTTTTGCCGCGCCGCGTTTTGCCATCGTCTCCAGCAAGGCTAGCACGCACGATGCTTCATAGAGATGTGTAAGCGTGCCGCCGGCAAGCACGTCGATACGTTTGCGCTCGCGCAGGATAGCCAGTTTGTTTTCTGCAATGCGGCGGCGGGCGGCGGGGCCTAGCATTGCGCCAGTCTTGCGGATTGTATAGAAATAATGCGGCTCGCGGCATACGGTCATGGCATTCGCATACAGCAGATATTCGGCGGTGAAAAGCGCGTCCTCGTAAAGCGTAATGCTTTCACAGAACCGTATCCTGTGCCGTTC
>JAFVCR010000067.1 GCA_017479035.1 Kiritimatiellia bacterium
CAAACTCGACGCGCTCGCCAAGCACGTTGCCAAGGTCTCGCGCAAGATGTTCGAGGTGCCGGAATTCTTCTACTACGCCATAGCGGACGGACTTAGGTGGCTCTTCGTGCGGCATGGGAAGTGGCGTGGATGGAACTGTCCTCGCGAAGAATGCGGCGACCTGCAAATGGAGTTTGAGTTCCTGACGGGATAGACGCATGCGCTTGCGCAACAAGCAGAGCCGCAAAATCTTCGGAATTCCGCAAAAACCGCGCGGACCTTTCCGAGGACTCGCCAGCGCTTTGCAAAGGTGGGGATATTCCAGAGAGGTTTTTAGGGTTGCATGGAAATGGAATTTATGCTATAATACGGAATGACTTTATAGAGAAAACAGGTTTTGTTTTGACGAAAACAGTATGAAAAGCCTTGAAAAGTGCGCATTTATTGCGTTTTTCGCTCTTGTTCTGGTGGTTGCGCCGGGATGCTTGACGGATTTGGGCAAAAGTATTTACAGAGATTTCTTTGGAGCGCCGCGTGAAATTCCGCCGGAGTTCGTGGCTACATATTTCGACGGGCCGAAGGTGAAGCCGGGGATTGCGGTGTCGATTTCGGTGACAGCGACGGGGACGAAGGGGCATTCGTCGCAGCAATACTTCGTGGATGCGGAGGGGTACATTTCGATGGAACTCCTTGGAGCGGTGAAGGTGGATGGGTTGGGGCTTATCGAGCTCCAGCAGATGCTCACGGAGAAGTTCAAGGAATACTATCTTGACCCGCACGTGACGGCGACGTTCGTGACGGGTGGCGGCGCGATAAGCCCGTGGGGTTCGGTGACTGTGATGGGCGAAGTGGGGAGGCAAGGGCCTGTGGACATGCCGGCCACGCAGGAGTTGCGTTTGACGCAGGCGTTGCTGGCGGCGGGCGGCGCGAGTCCGTCGGCGAACAAAAGGAACATTTGGGTGACGCGGGCGGATCGAGACGGCAAGCAGACGCGCACGAAAGTGGATTTGGTGGAAATAGGCGAGGACGGACGCGCAGACAAGGACATGCTCCTCAAGGCGGGGGATGTGGTGTGGGTTCCGCTCTCGTGGTATTAAAGAGGATCTAGGGTTAGGAGGCTGAAATGAGAAGCAGTTTCGTCAGGAAAATGGCCGCAATCGCGGCGATGACGGCGGCGGCGGTGGCAATCGCCGAAATGCCACGCAGCGAGTGGCACGCCAAGGTAAGCGAATGCGCGCTGGATGTTGCCGCGCTGAAGGCGACGATTGCGCAGCTTTCGGCGGAAGACCAGGTGGCGTTTTTGGCGGAGGTCAACGAAGCACTCGGCAAGATGCCCGGCTCCAACGAAGCGCGCGCTGCGGCGGTGGTCCAGGCGAACATTGCGGCTCTCGAATACGCGCACACCAACAATGTGGATGCAGTGCTTGCTGAAGTCTTTGCCACGGCTCCGGCGGAGTATCTGCCCGCGCTTACGGAGCGCCTTGCAAGCGACGTTTTCAGCAGGACGGCGGACGGCGCGCAGGGTGTGAGCGATGAACAATATGCAGAACTTGCGAAGGACAGCGTAGCGGCGGTGGCGGCGCGTGCGGGCGATACTGATGCCGGCGCGGTGCGTGCCACGTTTGCGCTTTTGATGTTCCAGAAGGCTTCTGGCGGCTCGCCGGCGGATCTTGCGCAGCGTTTGGCGGAGGCGTTGCCGGAAGCATACCGCAGCACGGCCACGGAAACGTGGATTCCTGCGGCAAACAGCGAAGAAGGCGCGAATTTCGATGCGATGCTGGGTGCGGCGCGTGCGGGAGACGAGCCCGACGGCACGATCGTGCAGAATCTCCTAGGCAACCACAATGCGGCGCAGACGGCCATCCTCGCGGAAATGGCATCCGGCAGGAGAGCGGGCACGGGGCCTGCGAGCGCGTTCTTCAACCCTAGCAAGACGGCAAACTCGTTCAACATGAGCGCCTACGGATGGGAAGATCCCGCGATGGAAGACCTTGATGCGGTGCCGCGCGGCGAGCTGGCGGATCCCAACAGTCCCTACTATTCGCGCCGCAGAGGCCGCACGCCGCGCGGGCAGGATTATCCCGGCACGAGTTCCAGGGCGTATTGATTGAAATGAGGTAAGCAAGATGAACAAGGCAGGCATTTCACTTATCGCGGTATCGGCGGTGACGCTGGGCGCGCAGGCCGCAGGGCCGCAGGGGTTGAGGTTCTTTGGCGGCAAACTTACCGTGAAACCATATGTTTCGGCATCCTATACCTACGACTCCAACATCGATACGACCAAGCACGGCTCGAGCGATAGCACCTACTCAATCAATCCCGGTGCGTCGTTCCAGATGGGTGCAGACAGGTGGTCTTTGGGCGGCGGCGTGTGGTATCGCTATCGCGCGTACGACCACCGCAACTCCACGATGGGCAACGACAGCTACGGCGAGAACATCTCGTGGTCGTGGGCGAACAGCGAGGTCGATGCAAGAGGCTGGAGTTTGTTCCTGGGGCAGACCTACACGCACACGATGCAGGCGGACTCGCTCAACAGCGGCGAAGGCCGCGGCGTTTGGCGCGACCGCGAGGTGATGGGCGTGAACGGCGGCGTGGAGCGCAGGTTCTCCAGCCGGCTGCATGCGGGTGTGACGGGCAGCTACAGCTGGATGGACTACAAGAACTCCGCAGGTTACGCGCCGCTCTACGGGTATGATTCGTATTCGGTTGGGGCAAGCGCGGGCGTGATGATTTCGCCTTTGACGGACTTCTCGCTTTCCGGCAGTTGGGGGCACTACCGCCAGAAAGGTTCGGGCGTGGCGCACAATTCGTCGCAGAGCTACTCCATACATGCGGGCATCGGTACGCGCGCTACCAAGCGCATTACCTACAATCTCTCCGCAGGTATGAGCGGATACGAGAGCAACCACAGTGGTTCCGACCACAGTTTCTCCTACAACATCTCCGCGAACTGGCGCCTCACCGATCGCTGGAACATGTCGCTTTCGGGTTCGTCCTACTACAGACCTAGCGAAACCAATCGCGGCGGGGCGGACAAGAACTGGACGGTGTCGTACGGGACGAGCTACCTGCTGGGAGAGGGGCTGTCCGTCAATGCGAACGTTGCATGGCGCTACAAAGAGTCGATTTATTCGGGCGTGGGCAATTACGGCGGCGACGAAAACATCGTTTCTTTCCGCTTGGGCGCGAGCTACACGTTCAACCGTTGGCTGAGCACGTATGCAAACGTGGGCTGGGAAGAAGAATGGTATGAGCACGGCGGCAGCAGGGATTACGACCGCTACCGCTTTGAAGTCGGCATGATGTTCCACTACTGATGATTGCTATCAGTTCGCAGTTTGCAGTTTGCAGTTGCCCTGGCGATGGCTCGGCGGGGTCGCAAACTGCAAACTGCTAAATGCAAACTGCACGCACTAAAATGTTCCAGAGAGCGGTCACGAAATTCGGTCTTGCGGCGCACATTGCGCTTTTGGCGGCGTTGCCGGTGGCGCTGACGCCGTTTTTGTCGGCGCAATGGCTGGGCAAGACGATACTGTGGCTGACGTTGTTCGCGGTGGTGTGGATTCTGCTTGCGCCGTCGATAAGAAGCGGGGAAGGGCTGGGGATGGCGCGGAGGCGCGTTCTGGGGGGGATCGTGCGCGACCCGATGACGTGGTTTTTTGTGCTGGCTGCGGTTATGATGTGGCTGGCAAAACTCAACGGGGGGGTGGAACTTTTCTACGATGCGGAAACGACGCAGTGGATAATCAAAACACCGCCGGTGGAGGAGTTGATGTCGTCGGTGCCGGGGGCTGGATTTTTGCCGCTTGCGACGACGATCGGCGTGGCGGTGTGCGTGTTGGGCGTGCGCCATGCGATGGGCCGCCAGGCGCGGACGTGGTGCGGATTGGCGGCGGCGTTCATTGCGGGGTGCGGTGCGTTTGCGCTGGCGGCGTTGACGTTCACAGGGGCGGAGGGGTTTGCGGGGGCGTGTTTGAGGAATTTTGGCGATGCGCCGTTTTTCGGTTCGTTTTTCATAATGTGGCTTTTCATGGCGATTACTTGCGGAGCGCAGGCCGAGGCTGAAGGGTGGGGCGCGGCGAGGCTGCCGATGGCGGTGGCCGTGGGCGGAAACGTTACGGCGGTGGCGTTTTTCCTGCCGCCGCTTGCAAGTGCGATTGTGTTTGGGGTGGCGTTGGTGTTCCTGATGACGAGCCTTGCGTATGCGGCGCGTGCGGGCAAGGGCGGCGCGGCGGCAAGGGCGTTTGTGATGTGCGTTTTCGGCATATTGATGACGGCGCTGGTGGTGATGATGTGCGCGTCCGAAGAAATCCGCACGGCAAAGGTGGAACAGATATTGGCGGCCGAGCCCGAGAAGGAGCCTATCGAGGATACGTTTGATGAAGACACCGACCCCACGCCAGACGAGGTGCTCTCGCGTATTGCGCAGCAGATGTGGCTTACCGCGCCGTGGAGCGGGGTGGGTATCGGTGCATACAATCTCAACGTGCCGTTCTATGCGGAAGATGCCGATTGGCGCATCCTGCCGCCGAAAGTGGATTGGCCCGTGAACGGTTATTGGGGGCTGCTTGCGGAGCGGGGGATAACGGGCTGCGCGATAATAGCGGTGGGGCTTGCGTTTCTTGTGGTGTTCTGGTTCATACGCGCGGTAGAGGCGTTTTTTGCAGTGCGTGCGAGCGACGATCACGACGTGTATTTCTTTGCGGTGCAGCCGGTTTCGTGGTGCATATTGCCGGCGTTCGCGCTGTGCTGCGCCGATGCGAGATTTTCGAGCGTTCTGCGGTTCGACGCGGTGGCGTTTTCCATCGCGTTGCCGTTTGCGCTTGCGGTGGCATCGTTCCCGAGGCTAAAGAAGAAAAAGAATACGGAGGAGAAGTGACGGTTTTCCTTCTCTTTTGCGCAATGTTTGCGGTTGCGGCGCACGCTGGTTGCGCATGGCGCGGGGCAGGGACGGCCTTGCGCGCATATGGATTTTTGGAAAGGAACGGGGCGCGCGCCTGCGGCGGCGGCCACCGGTAAACGAGGTAATCTGAAATGGCATCATCCGACACTTACGGGCAGAAACCGCTGTATTACGGAACGACAGGCAAAAAGTCGCCATTATACTATGGCGGCAAGGCACCATACTATTACGGCGGCGCACCCAATACGGGCGGTGGCCGCGCACCATACTACTCTGGTTCGCAAGCGGGAGAAAACAACGATCCCGATTCGCTGGTGGGCACGATTTCGCTTGGGCGCATATTGCGCGTCATAGCGCAGAGGTGGATCACGATATTGGTGTTTCTGCTGATAGGCCTTGTGACATCGTTTGCGATCTACAGCATTTCGAAAGTCGTCTACCAAGCAACTAGTGAATTCACGATGGATACGCGCCGCCCGCCAAACGCCAACGGCGGCATAGGTTCGATGAATATCCCGGAATACGGCTCGTCGTACGCGGAGATTTTCAATACGCGCCTTTCCGACTGGCGTGGCGACAAGATCATATCCAAGATAATTTCGCAGTATCATGCAGACTATCCGGCCTCGACCGTTTCCGACGGCGAGCTTATGGGTGCACTCTACAGTTCCACGCTTGATTTGGTGCGCAACTCGCGTTTGATCACGATTTCGGTGCGCAGCGGCGATCCAAAGCTTGCCGCGTCGCTCGCAAACGCATACGCAAAAGCGATCGAGGACTTCACCGACGAGGAAAACAAACTCCGCTGCGACAAGGCCGTGACCCAAATCCACGAACAGGTGGAGAAGCAGCGCCGCACGGTGGAGCGCACGGCCAAATCGATGCTGGACTTCCGCACGGCGAACAAACTCGACGACATGAAAAGCGAACGCGATTTGCTTGTGAATTCGCAGGGCAAGACAACTTCCGAAATACTCGAGCTCGAAACCGAAGTCACCGCCGGAGAGGAATGGGTGAAAGTGCTGGAAGCCGCGCAGGAGGCACCGGAGAATTTTGGTTCGTTGCCGTCGTCCGTGCCGCGTTCGAGCGAAATCGCAAACGCATACTCCGCGTACCAGTCGGCGCAAATGGAATGCAACGCGCTGCTGACCACGCTCACCAAGAACCATCCGGAGGTGAAACTCAAAGAGAAGCAGGTGGAGGTGTTCAAGCAGCAGTTCGTGGAAGTGGTTTCCCGCGCGTTGGCCACGGCCAAGGGCAATTTGCAGTCGTGCAAGAACCAGTTGGCGGTGCACCGCGACAATCTTGAGCGCACGCGCAGCGAGATTTCCGCGCTTTCGCAGCGCATCATTTCGGCGGAGAGCGGGTTCCAGCAACTCACGCGCGAACAGGAAGTGGCCGATGCACTCTACAAGGATCTTCTGCAGAAGGAAAACCAGGCGCGCATCCTTGCGGAGCAGAACAATGAAATCATCCGCGTGGGCAGACCCGCGTCCGTCCCCGGCGCACCGATTCTGCCGAATCCGACGATCATTTTTGCGGCGGGCATCATACTGTCGCTCGTGGTGGGGTTGATGTTCGTGCTGGTGCTGGACCACCTCGAAGACACGATAGTATCCATTGCCGACATAGAAGAGAGACTTTCGTTGAAGGTGCTTGCGGTGATGCCGCACGTGCGGCGCAAGAAACGCGAAGAGGTGGCGCGGTTTATCGCGGAGAACAAGTATTCGCAATTTGCGGAAGCGATGGCGGGGCTGCGCAATTTGCTGGACTCGCCCCGCTACCAAGCCAATTCGCAAGTGTTGCTTTTGATGTCCACCCAGCCCGGCGAAGGCAAGACCATCACATCGTGCGCACTTTCCACGGCAAGCGCGCAGGCCGCAAAAAAAACCTTGTTGGTGGATTTCGACTTGCGCCGCCCGCGTATCGCGCGCGTGTGGAACATAACGGTGGACGAGTCGACTTCGTTCTCGCATCTGCTGCAGAAGGGATCGGGGCGTTCGTTTACGGACTTCGCGTCAATCGTCCATCCAAGCGGAGTGGAGAACCTCGATATTCTCTGCTCTGCTCTGCCAGACGGAGTGGATCCCGCGTCCATCATGGGCAGCCACATAATTGCGGACTTCTTTGCGTGGGCTCGCGCCAACTACGACCGCGTGATTATCGACTCTCCGCCTTACGGCATCGTGGGCGACGTGATGACGCTAGCGTCGATGGTGGATGCAGTGATGATTCTCTGCTGCCCCGACCGCACACACGCCAAGCCGATACAGCATGCCTCGCGGCATTTGGCCGAAGCGGGTGCCACGGTGATCGGTGTTGTGGTAAACGATGTGGAAATGGGTGGCCACGGCGCGGCGTTCACCCCCGCCGGCCACCACTCCTACGGCTACAACAACTACAAACGCTACGGCTACGCACCCAAGGATGGAGATGCGCCATATTCGCCATACGGCCCGTATGCGCCGCACTCCTCCTCCCGCAAAAAGAAGCCGGAGGGCGAAGCCGGGGACGACGCGGCCTCACAGACGGGAACCGGGCCGGAGGATTCCGCACCACACAGCGTATCGCCCGATCTTGCCGACGGCGACTGATACTATTGAACGCAAAGACTGCCAAACGGACGGTTTCATTCGTCCTGCCCGCATACAAAGGCGCGTATCTTGCGCCTTCTATTTCTTCAATACTTGCGCAGACGTTCACGAATTTCGAGTTGATAGTGGTGGACGATGCCTCGCCGGACGACATCGCGTCCATCGTGGAAAGTTTCCACGACCCGCGCATCGTCGACCGCCGCAACAGCGTCAACATCGGCGCGCGCAATCTCGCCGCAGCATGGAACCGCGCAATGGAGTTCGCCGGCGGCGAGTGGTGCATACTTGCGTCCGACGACGACATCTACCACCCCGCATATCTTGAAACAATGCTTGCACTTGCCCGTAAGCATCCTTCGTGCGATCTATTCCACTGCCGGTTTGCGCAGATAGATCCTGCCGGAGTTACGACGCGCCTGGGGTCTGTGCATCTGGAGTTTTCCACGCAAGCGCAGTTTGCATACTCCAAGAACGTCCTGCATCTTGCAAGCGTGGCATCCGAATTCATGTTTCGCCGCGCGGCGTTTGTCCGCACGGGTGGGTTCGTGGAGTTCCCCTTGGCGTGGCATTCGGACGATGCGACATGGCTAAACCTTGCAGAGAGGGGTATGGCGTGGACACCGGAAATACTTTTCAGTTTTCGCCAGTCGGGCGCAAACATATCTTCGCGCAACGACATGTCCGTAATCGCAAAGCATCGCGCATCGGAGGAATACCGGGTTTGGCTCGCAGCAAAACTAGCCGAAATTGCTCCCGAAAGCGAGGCGGACGCAAGAGCATTGGAACTTTTGCGAACCACATCCGCCGCCGATCGCCTCATCGACAACACCGAATACCTGATACTCTCATACATACATTCTCCGCTTGTTTTCCTGCGGGTTCTTTGGCAATATCCCGCACCGCGCCGCGTCAAATTCCGCGCAATTCTCAAGCGGCTGGCGTGCATGAAGCCGTAAATTCCATTAAAACCGGCCATAATCGATAAAATACGCATATTTCACCGTAAAACTGCGAAATATGGAGCATTACTGCGTTTTGTACAGAGCATGAGTAGCGGGAGAGAGGCTTGTGCGGAAAAATTTTGGTCGTTCAAAAATTTTATTTTGAACGACCAAAAAATAATTTTGAACGACCAAAATTTTTTTGCATAGGGCTCTGGCGCGTGCTAGACGGTGCGGAGGAGCGGGTTTTACGCATCTTCCGGCGGAGAGAAACGGGGACGTGAGCGATAAAAATCCATTTCCCTGCAAAATTCCCTTGCATATAACCGAAAAGTATGGTAGGATTGTATGCAGAGCGATTTACGGAGGCAGTCATGGACGAGACCGGCACTGAAGAAGGATTTGTTTCATTCCGCTGCGGCAACTGCCGCGAAGAGATAGAAGCGTCGCTAGATATGGTGGGTGTGGAAGCAGCCTGCCCCGGATGCGGCGCACGCATAATAGTGCCTTCGCCCGCGCAGTTGCAAGCGATGAAACGGCGCACGATACGAATTGAGATAGGCGATCTTTTCGGCGAAGGTTAAGAGGCTCGCGGCAACCATGCACAAGGCGTGGCGGCGTTCGCAAAAGCGGATGCCGCCGCTTCGTTTTATTTGCGCAACGCCTCGACGGGGTTTTTGGCCGCAGCCACCAGCGCGGGTGCGAGGCTGGCCGCGAAAGCACTTGCAAAGGCTATCGCCACAGGCAGGATTATCGCCGAAGGCACGAGGCGGTGGGGTATTGCATCAAGGCCGTAGACTTCTTTCGGGAAAACTGGCACGCCCATCGCGCCGAGCATATCCACCAGATTCTGGAGGTTTGCAAGGATTAGCATGGCAGCTCCGATCCCAAGGGCGCATCCCGCAGCGCATTGTATCATGCCGTGTATCACGAACACGCCCATTATCTTGGTGTTTGAGAAGCCCAGCGATTTCGAAAGACCGATTTCGGGCGTTTTTTGCACGCCGAGGACGAGCAGCGTATTCATGACGCAGAAGACGGCCACGACGGTTATCAAGGCAAGAAGGAGGGTGGTCATGTTCTGTTCCACGGCGAGGGCGGTGAAGATCTCCGAATTGTCCTCCTGCCAGGTGCGCAAGCGCAGACGGGGTGCGGCGTGGTGGAGGGCGGAGATGGCTTGCGCGAATTTTTCGGGGGAGGCGGGGGCGGAAGTGCGCACGTTGATTTCGTATACGCCGTCTTCGATTCCCATGATGTCCTGCACGCGGTCGATGCGAGCCACGGCGAAGTGGCTGTCGTAATCGCGCTGGCCGCTGGAGAAGATGCCAATCACACGCCACTTGACGGGCAGGAAGAATTGGTCGTCGGAAATCATGGGAGAGAAGACTTTTACTTCGTCACCTACGCCAAGGCCGAGGCTGTGGGCGAGATCCACGCCAAGGATGATGGCATCGTCGTCGCTATCAAGGTCGAAAGAGCCGGCGAGAGGGGAGCCGATGGGGTATGCCTTGGAGAAGCGTTCGCCGTCCACGCCGAGGAGGAAAGGCGCGGCCACGCGGCCGTGCGATTTGAGAAGGGCGATGGAGTGGATTTCCGGCGAGACGCTTTCAACGCCGGGGATTTGTTCGAAGCGGCTTGCGATGGCATCTTCATCAGTTATCAAGCCGCCGGGGCGGGTGCTTTGCAGCGTGGCGTGGGGTTTGAATTCGAGGATTTTCTCCTGCCAGATTTCGCCGAAGCCCGTCATTACCGTGCGCACTACGATGACCGCCGCCACGCCAAGCATCACGCCGATTATCGAAACGCAAGTGATTGCCGAGGCTACGCTGCGCTTCGGCTTGAGGTATTTGAGAGCAAGTGACAGGGAGAAATTCATGTTGCCATTCTATACAAAATCCGGCCGCAGCGCAATACAAATTTGAGGGGGATTCTCGCGCCGCCAAATCAACCACGGAGGACACGATAGAGGAACCACGAAATACACGAAAATACACGAAAATGAGCATTGGTAGGGGGATAACTGCTAATAGAGGAACCACGAAATACACGAAAAGACACGAAAAGTGCGCATTGGTAGGGGGATAACTGCTAATAGAGGAACCACTAAATACACGAAAATACACGAAAATGAGCATTGGTAGGGGGATAACTGCTAGTATAGGAACCACGAAATACACGAAAATACACGAAAAATGCGCATTGGTAGGGGGATAACTGCTGTTGGCGCGCACCCTTGTCCTGGATTTTTGGATGAGGTGGACGGGACGTTCTGGCATGGAGTGTCGGCAAGGGCACCGGTACAGATGAATAGCAAGGGGTGGTAGAGCATAAAGCCTCACATAAAGACCACGAAGTCCACAAAGTTTTTAAGCCGCTTCGCGGCTATGGATACACTAGCAAGCCCCGAAGGGGCGCAAG
>JAFVCR010000068.1 GCA_017479035.1 Kiritimatiellia bacterium
CAAAAATTCCGAATACGCAGCGGACGTTTCGGCGAGAGCGTCTCCGCGCCCTATTGCACGCACCGGGAGATCGCGCATTTTGAGGATCGCGGCAAGTCGCACCGTCATGTCGTCCTGCGCAATATCTATCGCCTCGCGGAAATCCACAGCACCCTTTCCGCCCGCGAAATGCAAATCGAACACAGCAGGATACAGTTTGAGGTAACTGGAAAACACGTTCAAATCCTGCCTGGTGGCGCGCCCCGGCTGCAGAACGCTGCGGCGCAGTTTCACCATGCGCTCGTCCAATGCGCAGTCTTGTGCGTATGGCAGGTTCTGCCCGGTGAGATCCTGCGCAATCTCCGCAGTATTCCATTTCTCCCCTGCCGCGAGTGCATCAAGCGTTCTCGCTATCGTCTTTGTCTCGCGCATCCAATGCACAAGCATTGTGGCCTCCGCATTGCCCGCTGCCAGCGGGTTATCCAACAGTGCCAGCAGCGACGGCATGAAACCCGCCCGCCAATCCTCCTGCACAAGTTGCAGATCGGCAAGAAGGGTATCGTTGTCGGTTGCACGCAATGCACCTTCCACGAACCAATCCGGCACTTCGCCCCACACTCCGAAGAACGCTTTTGCGATTGCATGGCGCAATTTTCCCTTGTCCGTCCAGCCAGGTGCCGGCAAATATATTTTCGTCTGCCGCTCGCCCTGGATGTATTTCACGGACATCTCCACAGAATCGTCTTTGGAAATGCGGCTGTCCTCCGTGAGGCCGTTGCCGCAGTGGATGGCAATCGCGGGGATGCTGCGGCGAGGAACCGTAAGGCTGAATGTTTGCTTGAGGGCTGCCGCAGTATCGCCGGCAAACCGCAAGAGAGGCGTGCGGAATCCTATCTCGTCGCCAGGGCCGTCCGCCGCCGAGACGGAAACCAAACGATCGGCGGAAACCACGCTACGCGGGGTAAACTCCGTAGCCCCGTTGAGCAATCCTGCGCATATCGCGCATATAAAAAAAACACTCCGCCGCATATTTGCGCAATTATACCATATTTGGGCGCGGTTTGCAATGTCAGTTTGCAGCGCCATGCCACCGCAACGATTCTTGCACATCGGCGGGAAAAATGGTAGAATATCGCCATGCATACGGCGATACTTGCAAACGGGCTCTTCCCCTCCAATGCGCGGGTTTTGACACTCCTCCACGCGGAGAAGCGCGTCATCTGCTGCGATGGCGCGTATGAGATGGCCGTGGCGCATTCGCTTGCAGTCCATGCAATAGTGGGCGACGGTGATTCTCTCCCTGCCGGTCTGCGCGATGCGGCTGCCGGCATGTTGCATATCGAAGAGGAGCAGGAGACCAACGACCTCGCCAAAGCGTATCGTTTTGCAGTGCGCAAGGGCGCGGCAAAGATCCGCATCTACGGCGCGGCGGGCTTGCGCGAAGATCACTTTCTAGGCAACCTCTTCCACCTTGTGGATTTTGAAACTCCCGCCGTCCATTGCCTTTTTTATACAGACGAAGGAACGTTCTTTGCGGTCTTGCCGGGATCTTCTGCGGAATTTCCATGCACACCCGGAACGCCCGTCAGCGTATTCGCACCTTTTCAGGGAACGCGCATATCGTCCGACGGATTGAAGTGGAAACTCGACGGGCTCGACTTTCCGAACCTGTGGTGCGGCACGCTGAACGTTGCCACCGCCGATGCCGTGCGCCTCGCACCTACGAAACCGATAATAGTTTTTACAAGGGAAATCCTGCCATGACGATACTAGACGAACTTGCCGCATTGCGCCGCGAAGATGCATCCGTTCTCGAAAAAACCGCGCCGCTTGCAACGCTTGAGGCCATTATCGCCGATCTTCCGCCACCGCCAGATTTCAAACGCGCCTTCTCCGGCGATGGGATACACGTAATTGCGGAACTCAAAAAGGCCTCGCCGTCCAAAGGATTGATTCGCGAGGATTTCCGTCCGCTCACACTGGCCTTGGAACTTGAGCGAAATGGCGCGGCGGCGATAAGCTGCCTTTGCGAGCCGCATCGCTTCCTCGGGCACGAAGAATACCTGCGATCTGTGGCGAGGCAAGTTGCAATACCCGTTTTGTACAAGGATTTCGTCACTACACGCTATCAAGTGGCGCGTGCACGCGTGTGCGGCGCGGCGGCTGTTTTGCTTATCGCGGCGGCGCTTGAAAATGGCGAACTTGCAACCCTTGCCGCCGCCGCACGCGAATACGGCTTCTCCGCACTGGTGGAGACGCATACGCATGAAGAAATTGCAACCGCCATCGATGCCGGCGCGGACGTGATTGGCGTGAATTGCCGCGATCTCAAGACGTTTCGCACGGATCCAGCAATAACGGCGGATTTGATAAAGACGATTCCATCTTCATGCATACGCATTGCCGAAAGCGGCATCCGCACGCATGCCGACATAGTTCAGTTGCGCGCGGCGGGGGCTGACGGTTTTCTCATCGGCGAGACGCTGATGCGTCAACCCGCGCCGGGCGCAATGCTGCGCGAGTTGACTGCATCATACTGATTGGCCTCCCGTCCGAAAGTTCCGTCAGGAGAGTTTCTTCATGCGGAGATTAGTGAGGACGCGGATGAGCGCCGCAAGTGCGCACGTGCCCAGCAGCATCAAGGTGGAGAGTGCAAAAACCGCCGGAAGATTTTTGGAGTGTTTCACCATTGACGAAACGTAGGTGGGGAACGTATTGGTGCCCGCGCCGTTCACGAAGCTCGTGATTACGACATCGTCGATGGAAAGGGTAAACGCAAGGAGCCCGCCCGCCATTATGCCCGGCATGAGGATGGGCAGTTCCACCTTGAAAAACGTGTAGAGAGGCCCTGCGCCGAGGTCGTATGCCGCTTCGGTCACGGCGTTGTCGAAATCGGCAAGGCGCGCAAGAACTGTCATCGTAACGTAACTTATGCAGAATGTGACGTGCGCAATGAATATCGTCCAGAATCCGCAGGCCACGTTGCACGCCACGAACAGCATCAAAAGCGAAATGCCAATGAGAATGTCCGGCATGATCAACGGGGTGTAGACCAATGCGTAGTGGATTTTCTGGAAACGGTTTTTCCATTTGTGCAGTGCCAGCGCGGACGTGGTGCCCAATACGCAACTTGCCAGCGTGGCAAGCGCGGCGATTTCCACCGACAGCCAAAAACTCGACAGCAGTTTGCGGACGCTTGGCGCACCGGAGAAAATCTGCTCGTACCACTTGGTGGTGAAGCCGAGGAACGAACCGTCCGCGCCCGTGAACTGCATGGAGATGCCGTTGGGGATGAAGCCGTATGCCACTACGAGGATGATGGGGATGTAGAGGAATAGCAGCACCAAGACGAGAATGGTGAGCGAGAAATAACTCTTCTTCACGAGGCACCTCCCATCAAGATGGATTCGCGGGTAGCCTCTTCAAGGCGTTTTTTGTCCTTTGCGTTCTGCCGGCTTTTCCACCAGACCCATGCACCGATCGGCACCAAGACGCTCAACGCCATGACGGTGGCGAGCGCCGATGCGTGCGGTATGTTGCGGTTCTGTATTGCACGCATGAAGATCTTGTTGCCGATTAGCACGCAATTGGTGCCGCCCAGCATCTGCGGAATCACGTAAGAACCTATCGCTGGTATGAACACCATCAGTATCGCGCTTACAATACCCTGCCGCACGCCGGGAATGAATATCTTGCGGAAGGCATAGAATCCCTTTGCACCGAGGTCGCGCGCGGCTTCCATGAGTGCGAAGTCGAACTTTTCGGCGGCGGTGTATATGGGCATTATCGCAAATGGCAAGAACGTGTAGACGCTAACGAGCACCACTGCAAGTTCGCTGTCGAGTATGGTGGCGGAGGCGGGATCCGCCGCGCCTGGCGTTGCAAGACCGAGCCAGCAGAGAAACGACTGCAAAAAGCCCGGCAGCCAATCGAACAGCCATGTGCGGATGTCTAGGAAAATGTAGTAGCAACGTTGCAGGAAGCCGTCCGGATGGAGCATCGTCTTCCATGCAAAGACGCGCACCACGAAACTAGTCCAGAACGGGAGCATTATCAACCCGGCCACCATTGCGCGAATGTTTTTTGGCAGGCGCGCAATGGCGTATGCGCACGGCAGTGATAGCAAAATGCACCACGCCGTCACTTCCAGACTTATGCGTATGGTGCGCCACACGATGGTTGGGTAGTCGGGATTGACGAGGTCGCGCCATGTGGCAAGGCTCCATGCCGCCGCCACGCCGCCGTTGGCCGTGTGGTCGTGGAACGTGAACGACAGCACAATCAGCGTGGGCGCGGCAAAAAACACCGCCAGCCACACGAACGACGGCAGAGACACCACCATCTCCGCGAACTTCTTTTTGCGTTCAATCTTGTCCATTTTGCGTCATTCGTCTTCGGGTGGAGTGGGAGGAGTCTGGATGAGGGATTCGTCCAGTTCGCTGAAGTTTTCGATCATGTATGCATCGTCCGGATGCCACCAAATGTACACGCGATCGTTCCAAGTAATCTTTTCCTGATCTAGCAGGAAGCGCGAATGCGGCTTCATGGAGGATATGGATCTATCGCCGCAACGCACCCAGTATTTGGTGTATACGCCTTGGTAGACCACGTCGGTGACTTTCGCCTGGAACACGTTTATCGATGCGCCTTTTTCCGGTGGCGGCGGCACGGACGTAACGCGGATTTTCTCCGGACGGACGGAGAGGTGCACTTTCTGCGTGGCGGCGAGGTTCTTGTCGTTGTAGGCGCGTATCGCGCCGAACCCCGGCACTTGTATGGTGCAGTAGTCGCCATCGGTGGATTCGATAACGCCCTCGAAGAAGTTGGTGTCGCCAATGAATGCCGCCACGAAACTTGATACTGGTGCCTCGTAGATCTTCGCTGGCTGGTCCAACTGCTCCACTTTGCCTTTGTTAATCACGGCGATGCGATCGGAAAGGCTCATCGCCTCTCCTTGGTCGTGCGTGACGTAAAGGAATGTTATGCCGACCTGATCGTGGATGGTGTCGAGCTCAAGGAGCATGTGCTGGCGAAGTTTCAAATCCAGCGCGGCAAGGGGTTCGTCAAGCAAAAGCACTTGCGGACGATCGACCAAAGCACGTGCTATGGCCACACGCTGCTTCTGCCCGCCTGAAAGTTGGTTTGGATACTTCCAAGCATGTTCGGAGAGCTGTATCATCTCCAACATTGCCTCCACGTTCTCGTCGATTTCCGCTTTCGGCTTTTTCGCCAACTTCAGCGAAAACGCGATATTGTCGCGGATGGTCATCGTGGGGAAGAGTGCGTAGTTCTGGAACACCGTATGCACTCGCCGCTTGTTGGGGGGCATGTCGGTAATATCCTCGCCGTTGAGATAGATGCGCCCTGCGTCAGGCCGCTCGAAGCCGCCAAGCATCCGCAGAAGAGTAGTCTTGCCGCATCCGCTAGGGCCTAGGAGAGAGAAAAACTCGCCTTTGTTGACTGTAAAAGAAACGTCATTGACCGCTGTGAGCGCGCCATAGCGCTTTGTCACGCGGTCGAACACCAGAAAATCGTTTGCCATTTTTTGCTCCACACGGGCTTGCAGTTTGCGCGGCCATTGCCGCACCGCAAACTGCAAACCGCACAATACATACTAGTATACGGGAACCTGTTCGGTTATGGTTTCATAATGACCGGGCTGCCATACGCGCACGATATTGCCGGCGCCGTCCGGCTTTTCCACATATTGGCCTTCCACCCACCCTTGGCGAGTGCGTGTAGTCACTTGCGGCTGCTGCACCACTACGGGCTGCTGCTGCACCACCACTGGTTGGGGAGCCACCACCTGTTGCGGCACCACTACCGGCTGCTGCACCACTACGGTTTCGGTAGGTTTCGTGGCGTTGTAGATAGTGTTGGCAAGAAGCCCCGCACCCAATATCCCCGCACCGATGGCAAGGCCGTCGCGCCCATGGTGATGATGGTGGTGATGGTGGTAGCGCGGCGGTGGTGGCGGCGGACCCCACGCATAAGAAGGCATTGTAGTGGCAACAATCGCAACTGCGCACGTTGCCGTCAATATACTCTTTTTCATCTCGTCTCCTCCAAGTCTGCCGGGCATGCCTATGCCCCTTCGAAACGGCTAGATTATAAAATATACATTTTCAAAACGCAAGCAAATTTTTAACGCTCTGCAATATCCGCAGTTTGCAGTTTGCAGTTTGCAGTTTTTCGTAGCAACATTTGTCGCCTGTATACTGTATACTGTGGGGGTACTGTGGGGACGCGGGCGTCTCGCCCGCGGCTTCCGCCATGTATCCTTATAATACATGTATCCTTATAGTATATATATCCCTATATCCCTATATATATGCGGTATCTGCCCCATATATATGCGGTGTCTGCCTCCAGTGGGGACGCGGGCATGCCTGTGCGGCTTCGTACCTCGCCCGCGGCTTCCTCCATGCATCCTTATACACTTATATATATATGCAATACTCATATGCAA
>JAFVCR010000069.1 GCA_017479035.1 Kiritimatiellia bacterium
CTCGTAGAGTGCGCCCGTGGGGCAGGCGGCGATGCACTGGCCGCAGTTGACGCAGCTCGTCTCGCCAAGGCCACGCTCTAACGCCGAGCCGATCGCCGTGACGAAGCCGCGATTTTGCGGGCCTATCACGCCTACCGCCTGGCACTTCTCGCACACCGCCACGCAGCGGCGGCAGAGGATGCACTTGGAGTTGTCGCGCACCATGTGGACGGCAGACGTATCAAGCTGCGACTTGTTCATCGCGCCGGTGTAATACGCCTGGTCTTCCACGCCCAGTTCCGTGGAAAGATCTTGGAGTTCGCATTTGCCGCTGCGCACGCAAGCGAGGCAGGACTTGTTGTGGTCGGAGAGGAGCAACTGCAGCGTCCGCTTGCGCGCCTTGAGGAGCGCGGGCGAATTCGTAGTCACTTCCATGCCTTCTGCAATCGGGTGGACGCAAGCGGCAACGAGGTTTCTCGCGCCTTTGACCTCCACCACGCACATACGGCACGCGCCGATTTCGTTTATACCCTTGAGGTAGCAAAGCGTGGGTATCTTGATGCCGGCGATATGCGCCGCTTCGAGAATCGTAGAACCCGCAGGAGCTGCAACCGCAAGACCGTTGATTTTAAGGTTTACCGTTTCCATTGTTCAAATCCTCACTTGTTACTTCTTGGCGATGGCCTTGAACTTGCAGTTCTGCATGCACACGCCGCACTTGACGCACTTGGTCTGGTCGACCTCGAACGAGGCGAGCTTGTGGCCGGGTGCGATGTAGGACGTGCGGGCGATTGCGTTTGCAGGGCAGTTACGGGCGCAGAGACCGCAGCCGATGCACTTGTCCTTGTCGATGGTGAACTTGAGGAGGTCTTTGCAGACACCCGCCGGGCAGCGCTTCTCGACGATGTGCGCAATGTACTCGTCGCGGAAATGCTTGAGCGTGGAGACGATCGGGTTCGGTGCGGTCTGCCCCAGAGCGCAAAGGGAATTGTGCTTGAGGTGCTCGCAGAGTTCCTCGAGTTTGTCGAGGTCGGCCATCGTCGCCTGGCCCTTGGTGATCTTGGTGAGGATTTCGAGCATCCGCTTGGTGCCCACGCGGCAGGGAGTGCACTTGCCGCAGGATTCGTCAACAGTGAACTCGAGGAAGAACTTGGCGATGTCAACCATGCAGGAAGTTTCGTCCATCACGATCAAGCCGCCGGACCCCATCATCGAGCCGATTTTGATGAGGTTGTCGTAATCGATCGGCACGTCGAGGTTTTCGGAGGTGATGCAGCCGCCGGAAGGTCCGCCCGTCTGCGCCGCCTTGAACTTCTTGCCGTTGGGGATGCCGCCGCCGATTTCCTCCACGATTTCGCGCAGCGTGGTACCCATCGGGATTTCCACAAGACCCGTGTTCTTTATCTTGCCGCCGAGCGCGAACACCTTGGTGCCTTTCGACTTTTCGGTGCCCATCGCCGCGAACCATGCCGCGCCCTTGAGGATGATCTGCGGAATGTTGGCGAGCGTTTCGACGTTGTTGAGGATGGTCGGCTTCTGGAAAAGCCCCTTCAAAGCCGGGAACGGCGGTCTCGGACGCGGCTCGCCGCGGTTGCCCTCGATGGAGGTCATGAGTGCCGTTTCTTCACCGCAGACGAACGCACCAGCGCCGAGGCGGAGGTCAATGTCGAACTTGAAGCCGGTGCCGAAGATGTCGTCGCCGAGGATGCCAAGTTCACGCGCCTGTTTGATTGCGATTTCAAGGCGTTCAACCGCGATGGGATATTCCGCGCGGACGTAGATGTAGCCCTGCGTCGCGCCGATCGCGTAGCCGGCAATCGCCATCGCCTCCAGCACCACATGGGGGTCGCCTTCGAGGACGGAGCGATCCATGAACGCGCCGGGGTCGCCTTCGTCGGCATTGCAGCAGACGTATTTCTGGTCGGCCTTGTTGCCGGCGGCGAATTTCCACTTCAATCCGGTGGGGAAGCCCGCGCCGCCGCGCCCGCGCAGACCGCTGTCGAGCATGGTCTGGATGACCTGCTCGGGCGTCATAGTGGTAAGGACTTTGCCGAGAGCCTCGTAGCCGCCGCGCCCGATGTATTCGTCGATGTGTTCGGGGGAGATTTCACCGCAGTTGCGCAATGCCACGCGCTGCTGCTTCTTGTAGAAGGAGGTCTCCTCGAGCGGGAGAATGTGGTCTCCCTGGACTGTTTCCTCGTAGAGGAGGTCTTTCACCGGGTTGCCCTCTACGAGGTGCTCCTTCACGATGCGGGCGATGTCTTCCTCTTTTACCTTGGAGTAGAAGGCGTTTTCGGGATGGATGATCACGATAGGCCCGCGTTCGCAGAGGCCGAAGCATCCCGTCTTGACGATTTCAACGTCGTTTTCAAGCCCGTTGGCCTTGAGTTCCTCCTCAAGGCGCGTGATGAGTTTCATGCTGCCGGAGGACGTACACCCCGTGCCGCCGCAGACGTGGACGCGGCGTTTGAATTTCGCTTTTGCCTCGATGGCCTTCGCCTTGAGGGCTGCAAGTTCTTCAAGTGTCTTCATCTGATGCCTCCCTCTCAATTGTATTGCGCGAGAATCTTGTCGAGATCATCCACCGTAAGGCGCCCGTGGACGTCTTCGTTGATGGACATTACCGGCGCAAGGCCGCACGCGCCGATGCAACGGCACGCGTCAAGCGAGAACTTGCCGTCCGGAGTGCATTCGCCGCCCTTGATGCCGAGCTTCTGCTGCAAAGCGTTGTAAATATCACCAGAGCCTTTCACGTAACAGGCCGTGCCGAGGCACACGCTGATGCGGTACTTGCCCTTTGGATTGAGCGAGAACTGCGAGTAGAACGTGGCGACCCCGTATATCTTCTCCATGGGAATGCCCGTTTCATCCGAGATGATCTTCTGCACCTCGTACGGGAGGTAGCCGTAGATTCCCTGCGCTTTCTGGAGGATGGGCATCAAAGCCCCCGCCTGCCCCTTGAGGGAAGCGATTACCTCACGCAGCTGTTGCTCCTGTTCCGGCGTTCCCCCAAAAGGAACGCTTGACTTTTTGCCTGCCATGATATGGTCTCCTGAATTATGGTGAGAGCATAATATCATACAAGATATAAATTAGTCAACGGTAAGTTGAATGTATTTATACGTTTCCCCTTTGCCATGCATCCGGCAAGAAGGATCTTTTATCCGATATGCGCCGAAACAGCCTAATACGCCGCATGTTTTGCAATTTTGCCCGCCTAGACGCTAAAGCAGCCCCGCCAAGACCGCAGTCAGCCTCCAGGAGGTCTACCAATCCTCCCCCGGGAGTCTCTACCACGCAAGACCCCTAGGGGACGCTTTAGAGACATCCCTCCCCTTCTATCGGCTCTTGGCGGACGCTTATCGCAGAGTTTACTGGTCTTAAACCGGCACGCCGCCATCTATCCCATTCGTCAATACATCTAAATCCAGCCAGATTGCGGAACTGCCCCCGGATATGGGAATCATTATATGCAACGGCGGGAGTGGATGCTCCCGCCGCGTGTACTACATAAATGTTTTAAAACCTCTATACTATTTTACAGCCGCACCTCCTCCCTTGCAAAAACCTGCAATTCCCCAAAACGAACCGGGATCTCTCATTCTGGAATGTAGGCGAAACGGAAGCCGTTGTCGCTCCATGAACCGTTCTTTGGCGACAATCTGCGCCCGGCAAAACGATCTAGCGTGCCATTGAGATTGAATGTGCCGCCATTGCCGCGAAATTCACAGTTTGCCGCAGAGGTGCCTTTAGAAATCGGCACAAGCGGATCGGGCTGTATTGTTGCCAAGTCAGTGGTATCTTGCGTATCGCGCACTCGCTGCAGAACAGGCCCGAAAAGTGAATAGATGCCCCAGTCGTTTGGAAGACGCAAACCAACGGTTTCGGTGGACGAACGCGAGCCGTATTCGTCCCAGCCTGTAGCATCGTCGCCGCAAATGTAAAGAGTTTCCTTTCTGGCGCGGGCGGCGATTTCCCACATGGAAGAAGTCGGCAGATCAAACCCTGCAAGCGGATCGGTGAAGTTGCACCCGGTCTTGGCATTCAGTTGCGCCACCACGCTGTCCGCCCCAGAAGCACGCGCCGCCGAACCCGCAGATCCGCGAATCATATTCCACGATGCGCCAACGTATGCATTCATGCCCGCAACTTCCTTCCCCGTGAGTATGCGGTTGTATTGCGCAACTGTAGTGGGGAAGATTGCAAAATAATATGCTTTTTTTACCGTCACTTTGTGCCAGGAATTCGGCGCATCGCCTGTAGAAACCCCGCTAGGTGCTCCTATCCAGTAGTCTCCTGCGGGAATCTTGCGGAAAGCCATTTTCCTTGTCTTGTATTCGTCGGTATTGTATTTTTCGTTCGAGGCTTCTTGCGTGGACATGCCCTCGTACGTAATGGCCCAAGTCTCCAGATCTACAACCATGTAATCGTCCTGCCCGCCCTTGTAGACGTATGGAGTCATGGTGCAGTTTTCGTAGCGCACATTGAACGGCGGCTCCCACTGCGCCACCCATGTAGAGCCTTGCGACACCTTGAGGTCGTTCGTGAGTATGCCTATTTCATTGCCCGCCGCATCTTGTGCTTTGAACACCACGAAATACGTGTTGTTCGACTCGATACCCGTAGAGGTATATGTTATGTCGACGGTGTTCGTCCACGGATATTGTTGCTGGACGCTTGTTATCTCCACTACCGGAGCCGCGCCCGCTCCCATTGCCGCAAGCGCGGCAACCATCAGTATCTTTTTCATTCTCGCATCTCCTTGTTGAGATGCACCGCAGATGAAAACGGCGCATCCCGTTGTGTCTTTACAGAGGCACTTGCAAGCCCGAAACAAAACACAACAAAGATGCGCCAAATGTGCAGACAGCTCTCCCATCATACACTTGACGCGTCCCCATACTTTGCTTTGTTTCCGAAAATTGCAAGTTTTCTGTAAAAGCCTAATATGTGAACCAGGTTCACCTGTTCCATCCGCACACCCGTGCGCCGGAACCATGCCTAGGCTACGCTATATCGCCGAGACAATCAAAGAACGATGCTATTATACCATTCTTCGGCAAATGGCGCAAGAATTAAATTGGCCAAAGATATCTTGCGTCCTCGCCATTATCGCATTATGCAGAAAGGGCTGCCGCGTTTTGCGCAACAGCCCTTTCGCAGGTTTGTCCGGCAATGTCAATCTACTTTGATGTCTGTATTAACGTTCGTCGAGAAGAACACCGCATATATGAAGAGATATGCAAGGCCTATCGCCGGAACCGCGAACGAAATCATGAACGCAGTGGTATCCTTGTGGCATGCATCGACGATGCCGTTTTGGATGAGCGGTAGAATGCCGCCGCCCACGACCATCACCATGAACAAGCCCGATGCCGCCGCAGTGTATTTGCCGAGGCCTTCGGTGGAAAGGTTGAAGATGGAAGGCCACATTACGGACGTGCAAAGCCCGCACAACGCAAAGAGAAGCGCAGTCAGCGGAACGGTCGCCTTCGCAAAACCGGTGCCGGTGAACACCGGCATGGAGACGGTTTCGGGGCAGACGAGCTGGATTATCGCGCCGCCGCCGATGAGAAGCACTCCAACGCCCGCCGTGACGGTCGTCATGGTGCGGCTCGAGACCGCACCGCCTATGAATGCGCCGATTGTGCGCCCCACTAGCATCAAGAACCAATACGTACCGGCGACCATTCCAGCCACGGCCGCCGGATTGGCGATAGTGCCGCTTGCGGCAAGAGGCCCTTCAGGATCGGCAAGCCAGAGATTGAGCGTGCCGGGGATGCCGACTTCGATGCCGACATACATGAATATGCCGATCACGCCGAGCAGGCAATGGCGGAACTTGAGCGGCGCGAGAACGGGAATGTCCTCCTGCGTGGCGGTCGCCTCCGGGTCGTCGATCCTGATGAACTGGAGAATGACGAATGTCGCCGCAAAAACCGCAAGCGCGATGTATAGGACGAGGTTGACGTCCGCAATCTTCGTGGCTTTGGTGACCTGGCCTATGAGCGCGCCCACGAGCATAGGAGTAGCCGTTCCGCAGACGGAGTTGAAGGTCGTGCATACGAGGTTGAGCTGGTTGCCCCTGTTGCCGCCGCCGCCGAGGAGGTTCAGCATCGGGTTGACCACCATGTTCAGCATGCATACCGAAAATCCGCACACGAACGCACCTGCGAGATACACCGTAAACGGCACGATCGCGCTTTCCTCACTGGCGGGCACCATGCCGGACACGAACTGTATCGCAACGCCCACAAAGCCAGTGGCGATCGCAATGAGCGCCGTTTTCTTGTAGCCAACTTTCGTAAGCATCTTTCCTGCGGGAATCCCCATGAAAAGATACGCGAGGAAGTTCATCATGTTGCCCATCATGCCTAGCATGTTGGAGCCCTCGATGCCGGGCTGGTATTTCCACACGTTGCCCATCGGCGCCGCGAGATTCGTGACGAACGAAATCATGCCGTAGATGAAGATCATCGTGATAACGGCAATCCAGTTGAGTTTTTTCATTTTATTCCTTGTTTGTCGGTTGGGTTCAATCGATTTTGATGTCGGTGTTGACGTTCTTCGCGAACTTCAGCGCATAGACGAACAGATACAAAAGGCAGAAGCCCGGCACGGCGAATCCTGCGAGGAAACTTGCCTTGTCGCCAATCCAAGTCTGCAAAAGAGGAAGGATGCCGCCGCCCACGACCATCGTCATGAAAAGTCCCGATGCCTGCTCGGTGTATTTGCCCACGCCTTCTGTGGAAAGGTTGAAGATGACACCCCACATGACGCTCGTGCAAATCCCCATCAAAACAAAGCAGAATGCGCCGACCGGCACGTTGATAGTCACATTTGCACCCTCTTTGCTCACTACATCCCACGGTATCGTCACTCCCGCGCCGATGAGCGTCACGCCCGATACGAGCAGCGCGAGCGCAACCCCGGATGCCCAAAGAAGCATGGAACGCGGAGAAATCTTCCCGCCGAATGCCGCGCCAAGAAGTCTCCCGATCAGCATGAGGACGAATACTGCCATAGCAAGTTTGCCGGCCATTACTGCGGCGGCACTGCCCGCTCCGGCCACGCCGGCGGCCATGATTTCCTTAATGGTGTCGCTCTGCGTAGCAATCGGGATGCCCGCTTCCACGCCCATGTAGAGGAAGATGCCCACCACGCCAAGAAGACAATGGCGGAATGCAAGCGCGCTGCGCTCGTACACTACATCTTTCGCGCGGACGGTCGGGTTCTGGATGGGCAGGAATGCGATGATGATTGTCGCGGCGATGAAGATTGCCGCCGCCGCACCAAGTACGCCGGTCACCTGCGAGAATTGCGTCTTTTCCGTCACTTCGCCGATTACCGCCGGCACGATGAACATCGAAAAACCTTGGAATAACGAGTTGCACGAGCCGCCCGCGAGGTTGAGCTGGTTGCCCTTGTTGCCGCCGCCCACAATCGTGTTGAGCATAGGATTGATCACGCCGTTCAACAGGCAGTTCGACGTGCCGGATATGAACGCGCCCAAGAGATAGACGAACCATTCCACCGGCACTCCATCGACCGCGCCAAGATGCACGTATCCCGAAACAAGCTGCACAAGAATGCCCGCCGCTCCCGTGGCGCAGGCGAGAATTGCCGTTTTCTTGTAGCCCACTTTCTGCAGAATCATTCCCATGGGATACCCCATGAAGAGATACGCAAGGAAGTTCATCATGTTGCCGAGGTTGCCGAGCGTCACCGAGCCGACCTTGAACTTCCAGATGGCTCCTGCGGGCGCCGCGAGATACGTCATGAAGCCGCACATCGCATAAAGCGCGAACATCGTGACAATGCCCACAAGCTTCGTATTCGATTTGTTTTCAGACATCTTCTTTACCTGTTATGAGTCACCGAATTCAACGAATCGAAAACGAATCAAACGGATCCAATATCATCCAATTCAATGAAATCCGTTTAATCCGTTTACGATTCGCTAACCAGTCGCCATTAGATTACGTGTGCGCCTTCGGATGCCTTGATCACGGAGATCTTGCAGCGGTTGCCGTATTTCGCCTCGTATTTGGCGTTGATGGTTTCCGCGATTTTGTCCGCCGCTTCGGGCTTTACGAGCAGGACGCAGCTGCCGCCGAATCCGCCGCCGGAAAGACGCGCACCAAGTACTTCGGGAATTTCCTTTGCTGCATCGACAATCGCATCGAGTTCCTCGCAAGAGTTCTCGAACCAGTTGCGCGAAGATTCGTGCGAGTCATACATGAACGCGCCGAATGCGGAGACATCGCCCTTTTCAAGAAGAGCCGCGCCGGCTAGAACACGCTCGTCTTCACCGATGGGATGCACGGCGCGTGCGGCGGTCGTCTTGTCGAGCCCTTTGGAATAGAGTACCCATTCCGCCATCGAAACGTCGCGCAGATGCGTGACAGGATGGCGGAGAACCGTCTTGAAATACGCTGCCGCGTCTTCGCATGCCTTGCGGCGCGATGCATACGCGCCGTCCACAAGCGCGTGCTTGGCGGGGCTTGTCACCATCATGAACACCACGCCATCGCCCAAGGGGACGTTTTCGTATGTGTTGGAGCGGAAGTCGCTTTTGACAAGTTGCCCTTCCTTGCCCGCGAGGGACGAGAGCTGGTCGAGAAGCCCGCAGGGGCATCCTGCATAATCGTGTTCGGCCTTCTGCCCGGCCTTTGCAAGTGTGACCGTATCAAGTTCAAGCCCGTAGAGTTTGCAGAGCGCCTTGCCAGTCGCCATTTCCAGCGCGGCGGAGGAGGAAAGTCCCGCGCCGAGCGGCACGTTGCCGAGGAACATTGCATTGAAGCCGTGCGCGAGCTTGCCCGTCCCTTCCGGGAACAGACACGCGAATGTGCCGTTGACGTAGTTCTGCCAGGTATCGGTATCGCGCTTTTCCACCTTGTCGATGGTATAAGAGACTTCCTTCATCAAATCTCCCGCCGTGAGGCGCACTTCGCGGTCGGCGCGTGGAGATACGGAGAAGAACGTTCCGTATTGTATCGCAGCGGAGAAAACGAATCCCTCGTTGTAGTCCGTGTGGTTGCCCAGCACTTCTATGCGGCCAGGCGCGTATGAAACTATCTCGGGCTTTGAGCCGTACTGTTTCTCGAATTTAGCAACGAGTTCGTCATATACTTCTTTATTCAACATGATACATTCCTTTTTGTTTTGGAAATTCAGTTCTTGAGGAGTGCCGCCACGGCCGCGCCAACCATCGGCGCGTCATCGACGTACGTAAGCGCATACGAAACGTTGCGCGGCTTGAGGATGGCGTCGAGTTCGGCCTTTACCACGGTCGGGAAATCCACGGTCTTCGTCTTGTAATACGTTGAGCCGTCCACATTCACGCACACAGGCGAAGCCGGATTCGTGCCGCCGCCGGTTTTAATGATGAACGCCGCAAGATGTATCGCAGTCAATATCGCCGCGCGTTCAAAGACCGGCGCGCCAAGCCTCCGCGCCATCGCCGCGTCCGCCGCATCGGCGAATATGGTATCGAGCGGATTTTCGCGCCCTTCCTTCTTGATTTTGGCGCAGAAATTGTCGAAATCCATCGATTCGAGCGCATCCAGCGCAAGCACCTTCTCTGCCGCTTTTGCGGAGAAGAAGTTTGCCTTTGCCGCCGCATGATAGACCTCAAGCCCGATCCTGCCGAGATACACGCCCGCGATCATCTTTTCGAAAACGCTTTTGCCAGGATCCATGCACTTCGCATCCATCGCGCTGTCGAACGCGCTGCGTTCTATCTTATCAAACGCACCAGATTCGGTATTGATGATCATCACTCCGTCTTCAAGGCCGGGGAGTTTTTTGATGTTGGCGTTCTTCTCCAGATACGCCACGTTGGTGCCGGTTCCGAGGATGAAGCCGAGATATGCGGAATACTTCACGTCTTTTTCCGTGGCCTTGCCGGCAAGCAGCGTTGCCACGGTATCGTTGAGGAGGATGAGTTTCGCTGGCTTGGGGTCGAGACGTTTTGCAAGTTCCGCGCCGACCCACTGCCCGACTATTCCAGGTGCCTTTATCTGCTTCGTCCACATCAAAAGTTTGCAGTCGCCCTCGGGGCTGACCTCCGCCGGATAGGAGAAGCAGAAGC
>JAFVCR010000070.1 GCA_017479035.1 Kiritimatiellia bacterium
TTCAGGCCGTTTCGCCTATCAATCGACTTCGCCGGAGACCATGTTCATGGCGGCGGAACTCATGCAGATCGGTGTTGACACGAATCGCATCAACGACATCATCTTCAACTCGTTCAACACGCGTGCGATAAAACTCAAGCGCATACTCTGGCGTTCGCTGCATATCTGGAAAAACCGCAAAGTGGCGGAGGTCTCCCTCACGCGCGACGATTTCCGTTCTGTTCGCGGCACCAAGGCGGATGCCGAGGATGGAGTGGAGATTCCGCGCTCCGTGATGCGCAATGAGATTGCTCTTTATTTCTACCAAATCCCCGACCGCACCCGCGAAACGCGCGTGTCGATACGCACTCGCGGCCAGTGGGATGCCACTCTTCTCGCCGGGCAGTTCGGCGGCGGCGGCCATCTCCATGCGGCCGGATGCACGATCACCGGTAACATGGCCACCGCCAAACGCCTCATGCGCAAGGCTGTAAAAGATCTACTCGCAGGCAAATTGGAGCAGTCCGCTCCCGTGCAGGTGCCGCAACAATGAAAAACGCATTGATTCTCACCGATGGCAAAGCCGGCCATGAAAACCAGTCCAAGGCGCTAGCACGCGCACTTGGATGCGAGTTTTCGATTCTTCCCGTCAAGTTCCGCAGTCCGTTTGCGAAGGCTCTCTCGTATCTGCTGGATCGCGTGAGTGTGCGTACAATGCGCCTGTTCGAGCCGCTTGGCTCTTTTGAATATGGCACTGCGCATCCGGATATTGTGATAGGTACCGGCTCCGGCACTTTCTATGCGGCAAAGGCTCTTGCGCGGAAACTTGGCGCGAAATGCGCGGTAGTCCTCTACCCGCGCGGCTACGATATAGATTCGTTCGACTGCATACTTGCGCCGGCGTTCGACCATCCGCCGAAAGCGCGCAACATAGTGGAAATCCCCGCCAATCTAGTGGCGGCGGATACCGCTTTCTACGCCGCCGGCGAAAAGGCTTTCCGCGAACGCCACTCGCCGCAACTGGGGAAACGCGCATGTGCCGTTATCGTTGGCGGTCCCAACAAATGTTCTTCAATGTCCGCCGACTGGATGAAGACGCAGATGGATCGCATTTTCGCTGCCACGCCTGATTGCGAACACTGGCTCACCACTTCGCGCCGCACGCCGCCGGATGTGGAGAAAGTGTTGGAATCGTATCCGTTCGACTACGCACTCTTCTATTCCAAGGATCATTTCAACCCCATCCCCGCTTTCGTTCAATTGGCGGATGTTCTGTACGTCACTGCCGAATCCACGGGTATGCTATCCGAAGCATGCACATTCGGCACTGCGCAGGTGCATGCGTTGGACAACCTAAATCCGGGTCCGTCCAAATTTCGCGATTTTATCGGGCTTTTGGTTTCCGCCGGCCACCTCGACGGCAATCGCAAGATTGACCTCTCCCCGATAGTAGCATCTGCGCTGGCTATCCTTGAGAAGTGACCGCCACACTCGGTAACGTCACCGCACGTTTACGTTGGTGAACTCCACTTTGGAGAATATGTCCTCGTGGAAGGATTTGTCCTGCGCTTCAATCTCCAGGTTCTCGAACGTGAAGTTGCGCAGGGACATGTATTTCGCTTCGTTTTTCGATGCGCCGATAAACGTGCGGCACTTTACGGAGCAGTTGCGCATCGTGACGTTCTCGATGTGCGTGCAGAGTTCTTCGGCCGTCCGCCCTTGGAAATCCGCGAACTGCGCCCACGGATGGCACTGCAGGAAGGACGTGCGAACCTTGCCGTTGACGTTCTCGACGAGGACGTTGCGGTAGGTTTGCGGCGTGTCGGTGCGGGCTTTGAGGTTTAGGAGATTGCCGCAGCCATTCACGGTGGAGTTGCGGAATACGACGTTATCGCACAACACGGATTCGCTGCCGAGGGTCAATGCCGTATGGCATCCGGCGACGATTGTCATATCCTCCACAAGGACGCGGTGGTTCTCGCCGTTGCCGGGGAATTTCTTGAAGTTGTCTGCAAACGCGCCCTTGCCGCCCTTGAGGCACACGCCGTCGTCGTTGTTGGAAATCCAGCAGCCTTTCACCAGCACGTCGGAGCACACGTCGAGGTCAATGCCGTCTGTGGAAGGGCCTTTTACGTCATCCGGCTTTGCGAGCGAGTAGATGCGGCAATTCGTCACCTTGAGGAAGTCGCAGCGATAGAAGTGCGCCGTCCAGAACATTGAGTTTTGCAGATTCACGCCGTCCACTCGCACGTTTTTCGAGTTGGAGACGTAAACGAGGCGCGCGCGCTGTTCGTCCTTGTTCGTGCATTGACGGTTCCACTTGCGTCGCAGCCAGAAGTTGCGCCATGAGCGGAAGCCGTTGCCGTCGATAGTGCCGCCGCCGAAAATCGTGAATCCGTCGCACCCGTCTGCATTGACGAGGCCGGAGAAGTATTGGCACGTCTGCCCTTCGATGCGAATCTCGCGCACGGGGTAGTCGGCAATGTCGTCGGAGCCGAGAAGCACCGCGCCGGGTTCGAGTTTGAGGTGGACGCCCGGTTTGAAGAATATCGCACCCGCGCGGAACACTCCCGGAGTGAAGGTTATCACGCCGCCGCCGTTTTTCGCGGTTTTGTCGATGAGAGACTGTATTTCCTTCGTCCGTAATACGCCTTCGTCGGGATATATGCCGTTGTCGATCACGCGCACTTCGGGCAGGTCGAGCCGGACTTCATCGGTCTGGAGAAACCAGGAGTCCATTTCGGTGCCGTCTGGCCAAATATCGATGCCGCGCAACAGGTTTGCGCAAGCGAAAACGGCAAAAATCAAACTGCAAACTGCAAACTTTTTCATACGTTGAACTTGAAGTAGGCGTTGGCGTTGTTGAAGGAGATGTCGGAAACGATCGAACCTATCCACGCGATGTCGTCCGGCAGTTCGCCGCGTTCGATTTCCTCGCCGAGAATTTTGCAGAGGAGACGGCGGAAATACTCGTGGCGCGTATAGGAAAGGAACGAACGGCTATCCGTGAGCATCCCCACGAAGCGGCCGAGCGTGCCGAGCTGCCCCAATGCCTCGATTTGGCGACGCATGCCGTCCTTCTGGTCGAGGAACCACCATGCCGCGCCAAGTTGCAAGCGTCCGGCGTCGGGGCCTTTCTGGAAGCAGCCCATGAGGGTGGCGAGCACCTCGTTGTCCTTGGGATTGAGAGAATAGAGTATCGTGCGCGGGAGGGTGCCGTTCTCCTCAAGGCGGTTGAGAAGCGCGGTGAGGGATTCAGTCACGCTCCAGTCGCCAATGCAGTCGAAGCCGGTGTCGGGCCCCATTTGGCGGAACATCTTTTTGTTGTTGTCGCGTAGGCAGCCGAAGTGCAGTTGCGTAGTCCAGTCCGCCTTTGCGTCCATCACGAGTCCTTCGTAGAGCCATGCTGATTTGAATTTCAATTCCTCTTCGCCCGTCACCTGCTCTTTCGAACGCGCCTTGGCGAATATGGCGCGTATATCGGATTCGGTGTAAGGCGCGGCGAATATCTCCGTGATGCCGTAGTCGGAGAGGCGGCTGCCGACCGATGCAAAGAAATCGTGCCTCTTCTGCAGTGCGGTCTGGAAGTCGTCCCACGTCTTGATCTCAATACCGGCGGCGGCGGAGAGTTGATCCATCCATTCGTTCCACACTGCTGGCTCGGCGATTTTCTGCGCCTTGTCCATGCGCCATGCGGGGAGAACTTTCACGTCGAAGCCGCTTGCGGCAATGGCCTTGTGGTATTCCAGTGAATCCACGGGATCGTCCGTCGTGCAGACGAGTTTCACGTTCGAGCGGCGCATCAGGCCGCGCGCGGAAAACTCCGGCTTTTGCATTTCGGCGTTGCATTTCTCCCATATCGAGGGTGCGGTTTTGGTGTTGAGGATGTCCGTCACACCGAAGTAGCGGGCAAGTTCAAGGTGCGACCAGTCGAAAAGCGGATTCTTCACAAGCCGCTCCATCGTGCCGGCGAATGCGAGGAACTTTTCGTAGTCTGGTGCGTTGCCGTCCTCGCCGCGCCCGGAACAGAGCCGCTCGGCATAGCCGTTGGTGCGCATTTGGCGCCACTTGTAGTGGTCGCCGCCAAGCCACACCTGCGCAATGTTGTCCCACTTCTTGTCGTCTGCGATTTCCTTCGGGGGGAGATGGCAGTGGTAGTCGATTATTGGCATCTTCTCGGCATAGTTGTGGAAAAGTTCCTTCGCCGCATCGCTCGTCAATAGAAAATCGTCGTTTATAAATGGTTTCATCGCTTCTCCAATGCTATTCTTTGTTGGCACTATAATACAATATAAGCAGTTTGTGCGCAACAGGAAAAAAGGCAAATCCCCTTGTATTTTTTGAATCGCCGGTGCGGATGTATTGCAATATATCGCACTCTGTAGACGCGCAAGATGCGTCCCGGTGCTTTGAATTGCATTTAGGTCGGCCTAAAGCAACAATTAGGTCGGCCTAAAGCAATAATTAGGTCGGCCTAAAGCAACAATTAGGTTGACCTAAAGCAATAATTAGGTCGGCCTAAAGCAACGATTTGGTCGATCAAAATTATTTTGAACGCCAAGGGTATGGAATTTACCTGCAACGGTTATTGGTATTGAAGTGTAGAGAAGGGCGGATACGGAAGATAAATTCTGCCGTCAGCGCGAGTTTCTCTCCTCGAGTTCCGCCCAGCGGGAGAAATCTTTTTCAAGTTGCGTTTTTAGATTCTCGAGATGCGCGGTCATGGGTGCTACATCGTTGGGAGCAGTGCGATAGATTTCCGGGTCTTGCAACTTTGCTTCGATTTTTGCGATTTCGTCTTCGGCGGCGGCTATTCTGTCCGGCAATTCCGCAAGTTCCCGCTGTTCTTTGTAGGAGAGTTTTTTGGGGTTCGGCTGCGGCGCGGAAGGTGTTTGCACTTTGCCGGATTTGGACGCTTTGCTAGCCTCTGTGGCGGCAGTGTTGTCTTTCACGGTTTTCAGCAATTTCGCCGCTTCGTCGTAACCGCCGGCGGAAAAAAGCACTTCGCCGTTGCCCGGCAGCACGAAACACCCCGTCGTCACGCGATTGAGAAATTCGCGATCGTGCGATACCAGCAATACTGTCCCGGTATAGCCAGTCAATTGTTCTTCAAGGAGTTCAAGCGTTTCGATGTCGAGATCGTTTGTAGGCTCGTCAAGCACAAGCAGATTGCCCGGACGCATAAAACGCTTTGCCAGCATCAGCCGCGCGCGTTCGCCGCCGGACAGTGCCTTCACTGGAGTGCGTGCGCGTTCTGGCGTGAATAGGAAATCCTGCAAATACGAATAGACGTGTTTGCGCACGCCCGCCACCACAACTTCATCAGTGTCTTCGGCGATGTTCTCCACCACGCTCTTTTGCGGATCGATACCCTCGCGCAACTGGTCGAGAAACGCCTCTTCCACCCGCGTGCCTTTTTCTACTTTCCCGGTTACAGGTTGCAGCCTACCTGTCAGCAGTTTCAGGAGCGTCGTCTTGCCCGCGCCGTTCGCGCCTACCACGCCCAAGCGTTCGCCGCGCAGAATCCGCGCCGAAAAGCCGGATATTACGCTCTTTTCCGCCCCCGGATATGCGAAGGTGACCTCCGTGGCCTTTACCACTTGCACCCCGCCTGCCTCCGCCGCCTCCAGCGAAAGCGTGGCTGTGCCTGTGCGGACGCGCCGTGCGGCGAACTCCTTGCGCAATTCCATCAGCGCGGCCACGCGCCCTTCGTTGCGTGTAGTGCGCGCTTTCACGCCACGGCGTATCCATGCCTCTTCCTGCGCAAGTTTCTTCGATTTTTTCTCCCAGTAAACCGCTTCGTCGGCAAGCAAGTCCGCCTTGCGCCGCAGGAATGTGGCATAGTCGCAGTCCCATCCGGCAAGTTCACCGCGATCCAAATCCAGCACTCGCCGTGCGACTCGTTTGAGGAATGCGCGATCGTGCGTAACGAATACACACGCCGCTCGTATGCGCGAGACGAGCGCCTCCAGCCATTCGATGGATGCAATATCGAGATGGTTTGTGGGCTCGTCCAGCAACAGGATGTCCGGGTCTTTGGCAAGTGCGGCGGCGAGGAATACGCGCCTGCGCAAACCGCCCGAAAGCGTGTTGAACCGTGCCTCTGGGTCTAGCTCCAGACGCGATATGAATTTCTCCGCTGCAACGCCTTCCACTCCCACTACGTCGCGGACTGTTCCGGGGCGATCCTCCGGCACGTCCTGCGCCAGATACGCGATTTTCACGCCTGGTTTTACTATGCGCTCGCCGCTGTCGGGAGGGATGATGCCTGCAATTATTTTGAGAAGGGTAGATTTGCCTTCGCCGTTGCGGCCTGTGAGGCAACTGCGTTCGCCCGCTTCTATTGAAAACGACACCCCGGAAAGCAACTCCGGCCCTCCGTATGAAATATGCACATCTCTCAAAGATAACAACGCCATAGTGCAACCATTCTACACCGCAGAGTGCCAAAAATCAACCATAAAACGCTACGAGCCGCTGATGTATGGTGCTATTCTGCGCAGACGGCGGGCGAAGATACCCAAGCATATCGCCGCAAGAGTCCATCCCCAGGAGAGCGGCGCGAGAAAGTATCCCATTTGCAGGAGAAGTATCGCACCTACGGCGCGCCCCACTGCCTTGCGGCGGTCGGCCGGTTTGTGGCGGCGGCCAAGTGGATGCACGGCGCGGCACCATGCAACATACGCAAGCAGCATCCCGGCGGACGGGGCGAACCACAACTTCAACGGCACGTCTTCCGGAGTGGGGAAAAATATGATTGCAAAGAAGGGGAAGAATACTCCCAGCCCCCACATGTAACGATGGAACGGCAGCGGCTCGTCCGCATACTCTTCCTCCTGCCCGAGATATGTTATTGCAATCGTATACACAACCCATCCGGCAAGGAAGAAACCTATTTGAGAGGCTTGGAGATCGGTGAGCATGTCATTGGGCGGATACGCCGTGGCCGCACCGGATGCCGCGCTCAATCCGCGGCACAGACCCATGAACCACAATCCCCAATCCGTATAAATCTCTTTGATGCGATTGTAGGAAAATATCATCGCCAGCACGGCAAAGTTCAGCATCCACCAGCGCATGGGGAACGCGCCGGCCAAGCCGAAAACCGCGAATGCCGCCAGGCACAGCGCACGGGCGGTTTTCGCCTCGCGCATCGTAAGAAGATCTATTGCAAGCGGCCTTGCATCGAGATCGTCTTTGCGGCGGATCCATGTGCGGCGGTCGTCCTTGCAATCGTGTATGTCGTTGTCGGCAAGGCCGAACATATACAGTGCCAACGCCGCAAGTGCCATCATCGCGCGTGAGATGAGCGGCACGTGCACGTTGTCCGCACCCAATGTAACCGTAGCATACGCCACGCCGGCGAGAGGATCGCCCGGCACCGTGCCGAGATTCGGAAGGCGGAAGAAGCGCGCCCATATCTTCCATCGGCTCATCTATTTCTCCTTGCGCGGCGGCCTGCGAATTCGCAAACGATATTGCGCATGGACTGGCGGTCGAATAAAAATTCGGCAGCGAAGTATACCGCTGCACCTACGGGTACCAGCATTGCCACGGCCGCACCTGCCGCGAAATCGCGTTCCGCGAGAATGCCGCGCAGGATATGCACCACGGTGGCCATCGCAAGTGCGGAGCATAGCATTTTTGCAACGGCGGCAGCGAGGCCGACCGTGCCCATGCCGCCGTTGCGCCGCACCGCGAGAATCCACAGCCACATGCACGCGGCCGCCGCGCACAATACGGTGCTTGCCGCCAACCCTACGTGCCGCCACTCGACCGGCAGCAGCCACACGCTGGCGATATTCAATGCGGCGTTTGCGAACACTAGCCGCACTGTTACGGTGAGAGGCGTTTTCATGTCTTTCTGCGCCTGGAACCAAGGCGTGAGGGTCTTTTGAAGGCAGAAGAATGCAAGCCCTAGCGAGTAGCATGCCACGGCGCGAGCCACGCGCACTGCGGCGATGTCGTCAAACGCGCCGCCTTTGTATATCAGCGAGGTGAGCTCGGGCGCAAGCACCACAAGCCCTGCCGCACATGGCAACACCACGAAAAGCATATTGCGCACGCTAGATTGAAATGCGTTTTTCGCGCCGTCTATGTCGGCCTTGGCGAAGAACCCGCTGAACGTGGGCAGCAGCACGGTGCCGAATGCCGTTCCCACCACTCCAAGAGGCAGTTCCATGAGGCGGTCTGCATAGCCTATCACACCTGCCGCCCAAGGATTGGCTTTTTGCGCCAGAACCTGGTCGAGCATATAATTTATCTGCACGGCTCCTGCTCCGATGCAGGCTATGGCCATGTTGTGCCACACAAGGCGCGTGGTGCCGTCGCGCCAGCCCTTGCGCGTCAGACGCGGGGCAATGCCTTTCTTTGCCATCATGCGGAACATGAATGCCATCTGCAGCAACCCTGCCAGCAGTATGGCACATGCGATTGACATTGTCTTGGCGTGTGTAGACAATCCCGGGCACAGGCACAATGCCGCCAGTGCGGAAATCCACACTACGTTCAATATGCTCGGCAGCATCGCGGGCGCGGCGAACTTGCCGAATGCGTTGAGAACCCCCATGCCGAATGCCGCCGCGCAGATGAAAACCATATATGGCAGCATGATGCGCGTGAGGTCTACCGTAAGCGCGAGCCGTGGCGAGAGTGCTTCGCGCCACGGCCAGTGCAAAAATGCCGTAAGCGAAAGCACAGCCACCAGCACTGCGCATCCAAGCATCATGAGGCTCATCGTGAGCACCGCCCGCGCGAGCCGCTTTGCCCGCACGAGCGATTCGTCCGCCTCGAGTTCGCCTTTGAATACGGGCACGAATGCCGCAGTTAGAGCACCTTCACCAAACATCCGCCTTGCCATGTTGGGGATTGCAAACGCCAGTGCAAACGCGCTCTGTTCGTATCCTGCGCCAATCAACCGGCTCTGCAACATTTCGCGCACAAGCCCCAACACACGGCTCAATGAAGTGAACGCCGCCACGACAGCCGTGTTTTTCAGTATGCTGCTCATTGCGCCGCTCCTTCCCTGCCGCGATTGCAAACGCGGCTCACTATCTCTTCGAAGCACTCCTGCCCGGTGAGGATGCGGATGTCGATGCGCAGATAGTGGCATTCCACAGGTGTCGTTTCAAGGCGTGGGAAGCGCACTGCGTCTTTTTCTGTGGTTATCAAAGCATCCGCTTTGAGATCGGCGGTTTTGTTCAGCGCGAATATGATTTCGCTGGCATCGTAGCGATGGTGATCTGCATAGCGTTCGCACCAGATTACACGCGCACCCAGTTTGCGCAGAGAATCCTCGAACCCGCGCGGCGAGGCTATCCCTGCAAGCGTGGTGAGCGTTTTGCCTTTCAGCCATGCAAGCGGCAATTCTTCGCGAGTATAGACGTTGCGCAATACGCATGGTTCGTGGCGGCAGGTTACGATTTTCGCTTTCTTGTTGTATTTGCGGATCTCTTCCACCACTTCGCCCGTGTCGCCGGAGCATTTGGTGAGGAATACGATGTCCGCACGAGAAAGGTGCCTGGCGCTTTCGCGCAGAATGCCGCGCGGCAGCAAATGCCCGTTGCCGAACGGATTTGTGGAATCCACCAGAGTTACTTCCAGCGAATGGCGCAGTTTCTGGTATTGGAAGCCGTCGTCGAGTATTAGCGTGTCGCACCCGAGCCGCCGCACTGCCCAACGCCCGGCCTTTACGCGGTTGCGATCTACGATTACGCACACGCCGGGCAGGTTGGAGGCCAGCATGTATGGTTCGTCGCCGCCTGTCGCGCTGTCCGCAAGGATACGTTTGCCGTCGCTGACAACTATCGGAGGCTCCACAACCTGCGAAAACATCCTCTGCCACCAAGGGCGTTCCTTGCGCCGGTATCCGCGCGAAAGTATTGCCACCTTGCGGCCCTTGTCGCGCAAAGTCCGTGCAAAGAGTTCCGTGACGGGGGTTTTGCCCGTGCCGCCGGCGGTGACGTTGCCGATTGAAATCACCTGGCATCCAAGCGGGAAGCGCCTCTTGAGCCCTGTATTGTAGAGAAAGTATCGCACTGCAACAACCGCGCCGAAGATCCAGCTCACTGCTTTGAGAAAGCCCAGCAGAACACGCACCGGGAAGGGTTGGTTGGCATCCGCACCCTTTTGCTGGATTATGCGCACGAGCGAATGTTCCATGCGTTCCGTCCAATTCACTTTCTGCTTCTGCATATCTGTCGCCGCCTGTATTTCAGATAAGGTTTGATAGCGCGGTTAGAATCTGCGGGAGTAGTTGCTTCTTGCGGGAGAGAACGCCCGGAAGTGCGAACGTGCCGTGATCCGTCATCTTGTACGGCAGTGCGCGACGCAGAACTTCGTCTCCCCTGTAGAGAAATTCGCTGTCTCCGCGCACTGGATCGGTTACCAGCAGACCGATGAAATCCAGCCCTTCGCGCAGCCGCACGGCATCCATCGCTTCGGCAAGCCCGGCAGAGTGTTTGTGGAAAAGGAGAAAGCCCGTTTCTTCTATCTGGCACAACGAGAATTTGCGGCGGCTTTCGGTGTATGTTTTGCGGTCGGAATCGATGGCTTGCGCGGCGGACATGGAACTCAACGGGCTCGCTACGGACATGAGCCCGTCGAATACCGTTTGCGCGGTTTCGCCGCAAATGCTTTCGAGCCATGTCGCGATGGTTCTGTCTACAGGAGCGGTGGTCGGGCTTTGGAAAAGGAGAGTGTCGCTGACAAGCCCCGCAAGCAGAATCCCTGCGGTTTTGCGCTCCGGCTGCAGACCCGCCGCCCGGAACATCATTGCCACCAGCGTACATGTGCTGCCAACAACGTCGGCAGTGTATTTTATCGGTTCGGGAGTGGCGCGTATTGCGATGCGGTGGTGATCCACCACTTCTATCACGGGCAATTCGTCTAGGCCGGGGATGCCCTGATCCGTCTCGTTGTGATCCACGAGGATCATTGCGTAGCGCGGCGGCGAAGCAAATACGCTTTTGCGCACAACGCCCGCTAGGCGGCCGTTGTCGATGACAGGGAAAATGTTGTCCGCACTGGAGAGAACGGTATTGCGCACATCGTGCGCACGATCGTCCGGCTGCAGGATGGGGCCATCCTTTTCAAGTGCCACGGAGCCCGTTGGCGTTGCGAGTTTCAGCATGCGCGTGGTTTTGGCGCTGTCGTAGCGGGTGCGCATGATAGTCGTGCCCATCGTCTTTGCTGCGGAAAGGACGCTCGGGCGCACTTCGCAATCGCCGGTTACTATCAGCAGCGGTATTTCCCGCTCGATCACGTCCAAATGTATCTCTGCGCGGTCTCCGCAGATTACAATCAGTTTCCTGCCGGATTTCTTCTTGAATTCCTCGATGCGCTCGCCGAAACTTTCCACGCCGCTTGCCGCCACGAATACATCCCAATCGCACAGTTCGCCGCCTCCACCGCCGCACAGCGTTTCGGCATTGAGAGCATCGCAAATCAGCGTTTCGCTAGCGCGGATCGTGCGCCCGGCAAGCGACAGCCCGCGTCCTTCGCCGCTTATGGAAAGGAACTGTGAGAGCAACACCGCCGGCTCCAGCAAACCTGCAAATTCGCCGTTCTCGCCCACCACGGGCAATGCTGCTTCGCCCGATGCATTCAATGCCGTGAGGCTGGCACGGAGCGTTTGACCTGCATCCAGAGCGGTGAAATCGGTGGAGAGAATGTCGCGCACGCGCAGATATACATCGGTGCAGGAAGCCGGTGGCGTTGCGCCGAAATGGTCGAATACCCATTTTGCGCGGTCGGGCAGCCTTCCGGGACACAATGCAACCACATTGTCCATCCCGGTACGCTTGCGCAGTTCGCACAAAGCGTATGCGCTGGTAACGGAATCTACATCCGGGTTGCGATGGCCGGAAATGAAAATCTTTGCATAACGTGTCATGACAAACCTTCATTCTACCAAAAACGGGACGATATTGCAAATTTAAGTTGCCAAAAGCCAAATTGATGCGTTTTTGGGGTTGCGGAAAGACTGCAAATATGATATAATGCATCCTGTTTCCTGCAGGGCGGAAGGGTCGGGTGGCTGTTCCGTCCGGAAGCGAAAGAGCGAACGGCACGGTGCCGGGCGCCAAAGCGGATTGCAAGCGGGATGCGCGAAAGGTGCGTATTCCGTTGGCTGAAAGAAAGAATAGACATGGATATGCCTACCTCGGCCTCTACAGGCCTTACGCTGAAGGAACTGTTCGATGCAGGCCTTCATTTCGGTCATCAGACCAAGCGTTGGAACCCTAAGATGAAACCCTACATCTTCGATAAGCGCAATGGAATCCACATAATAGACCTCACGCAGACTCTTCCTCTGCTCGACGAAGCGGCGGACTTCCTCAAGAAGGTCGTTCTTGACGGCAAGAAAGTCCTTTTCGTGGCAACGAAGAAGCAGTCGCAGGAAGTCGTCAAAGAAGCAGCCGAAACCACAGGGCAGTTCTACGTAACCGAACGCTGGCTTGGCGGCACGCTCACAAACGCCAAGACGATACGCGGCAGCGTGAAACGCATGAAGACGCTGCAAGCGATCGCCCGTGCCAACAACGGGCAGCTTTCGGTACACAAGCAGGAGGCATCCGTCCTCCGTCGCGAACTCCAGAAACTCGAGCGCAATCTCACCGGCATTGCGGACATGGAA
>JAFVCR010000071.1 GCA_017479035.1 Kiritimatiellia bacterium
ATCGAAGTAGCAATGGAACAAAACGTTGTTTGCCGGATCCAGAATGAAATCCGCCATGCGGTTTATATATAGAGGGTCATCTTCCCCGCCGTGGCCGTCTTCGCGATGGCACACGCCCCATTCGCAGATTGCGAGCGGCTTGTCGCCGTGGCGTTTTGCGAAAAGCGGCCACCACGGCAGCCCGAACGCCTCTTTGCAACCCGTCTTGAGGTTCCACGCCTTCTCCTGCCGCGCCCGGCGATCCTCCTTTGTGGCGTCCTCCGGTATCGGATACGTCCCCGGCACCCACGACTGGTCATACAAATCAAGCCCGATTATATCCACATACTCGTCGCCCGGCCACGACGCTTCCACGGGATAGTTCCACGACGGCTCCACCGCCGGATTCCAGCAAAACTGGAACTTCTGCCCATCCGCCTTGCGCATCGCCTGCACTGCGCGGCGGAAGAACGCCGCAAAATCCCGCGCATCCGCCTCGGTATCGACCCTGTAGGTGTACCAGCCGCCGTTGAACTCCCATCCAAGCCGCACTATCGTATCTTCAAGCCCCCACTTCACAAGGTTGCGTCCTAGCGCGGCGAAATGCGCGTCGTATTCGCCTGCCGCACCTTTTGCGAGCGACACTTCCTCCCCTGCGTGCGAACCCGTCTTCGCCCCGCTGCGGTTCCACGGCCCCACCAGCATCGGCACGCTCAACACGAGCCTCCTCCCCGGTGCGAACGTGCGCCACTTGCTCCAGACCCCCAACTGCCACGCCTCGCCCTCGAGCTTGTCCCACGAATCCTTCACCATGAAATCTTCCGCCCAGATTCCCGGTTCGCCTACCCATTCCGCCCACTGCTCGTAAAGACCTTTTTCGCACCCGCCCGTCCCCCAGCGATATGTGCAAAGCGCGGGTGCCCCGGCAAAACACGATGCCGCCAGCGCCGCCGCGACCCCTCCAACCACAAAACACGCACTCTTCATGCCACAATCCTCCTTCGTCTCTTCTTTTCTCTCAACGTATTATTATGAATATCCCCGGTGCTTTCACTTCCACCGTCACATCGGTATCGGTCACGGATACCTCCACCTTGTAATTCGGATTGGTCTCCACCGTAACTTGCTTCTCCGTCAAACCCTCGATTTTGCCTGCGTGGATAAGCGTCTGCTTGCCGATGAACTTGCTGGCATCTACGCGTATCTCGTTCACCGGCTTCCATTCTGCATTGTCCTTCTCGACGGCCGGAACATCGCCAAACGCGGCCGTGCCTGTCACCACAAGCGGCGTTTTCCTGTAGCCCCCGGCGGGGAGCTCGAAATCTATGCGGCTCTTGCCATACAGATTCATACTCTTCGCCGTCACGCGCGGATTTTCTCCCGCTATCTCCACGCGGTTGTCGGTGTGCTGTGCGTAATACTGCCCGTTGTCGCCCACATACAACGTCCCGCCCACGCTCACCTCGCCGCTTTCCACGCGCAGATGGTGGTCGTAGTTGACTTTCCCGCTGCGGTTTCCGTCCGCCGCAGCCACGCGCAGATTGCCGCTCGTGACCACCCTCGCTTCCTTCCCGTCATCCTCATGCACAAGGAGGTAGTCGTTGTTGTGGCGGTTGTCGTTGCACACTGCGATCGAATCGGCCTTGAGCGTTGCATTTTCAACAACTATGCACGCGCTGTCACCCGTATCGTCGTTGGGTCCTTCCGAACTGTTGCCTTCATCGATGCGTATGCTCTGCCCGCTTGCATCGAACACCGCCCCGTCCAAAACGCGTATCTCGCCATGCGTCACGCCGTTGCTGTTGTTCCGCCCTGCGCCGATATACACGGTTCCCTTGAATGTCCCCTTCGCCCCGCCGCGCAGCTCGAAAACGCTAGGATCGCTCACCGTCCCGTGATTCTTCAAACGGAACACGTGCAGAGGCCCGTCGTTTTCCACCTCGCCTCCGTCCACTTCAAACTTCGCCCCCACTGCATCGAGGCGTATCCCTTTTGCGGAAAGTTTCGCGCCGCTCGCCACGCTGACGCTCGAACCGCGCCCCGCCAAGAGATGCACAAGCCCGTCGATATTCGCCGTTGCGCCCTTTGCGATTTCAACCGCATTGCCGGACGCGGACGAATCGGATGTTGCTCCCGATGCCGCATACCCCACGTCTAGCGATGTGGCGCTCAACGTTGCCCTTTCGCCAACAACAAGCTTGCTGTCCGCATGCAGCACCTCGCCCGGCACCGCAACCGCGCCCAGATCGTAAGAGCCGTGTTCGAGTCTCGCGGCGGAACCTGCGTTTTTGTTGCCCACCAGGAACGATTGCGTCCACAGCATCCAGCGGTCGGCGAAATCGAACACCGTTTCCTCCTCCTTCGTATCTACATATACGCTTGCCGCCGCGCTGTCTTCATACCCGCTCACTCTTCCTCCCACGGCCTCGAACAGCGCGGGCAGCACCAAAGTAGGCACCACGTTGGGACTCCAGTTCTGCTCGTTCCCCCAGTATCCCGTCCCGCCGTCATTCGTCCACGATATATTCCCCACCACGGCGAACTCGCGCGTTTCGGTCCATGCCTCCAGCACTGAGCCGTTGTACGGAACTGTTGCGCGGAAAGCATACCGGCAGGTCTCTCCCCACGTCAGATCCTCCACCGTCCCCTCAAAATTTGCCGCCTCCGTCACCGCCTCGAACGTCTTTTTCTTTGCAAGTTCTCCCGCGCCTTCCGCAAACCAAAGCTCAACCGTGGTTTCGCCGTTTTCAAGCCCCGGAACAGCCAGATGGGCCGAAATCGTTGCAGCGTTGCCTTCAAGCGAAACCGAAGTTTCCCCGAACACCGGCGCACCGGCAAGCGTCACGCTCTGCCAGTTCGACACCCCTTCCGCGCCGTCTATCGCCTTTGCGCGCAAACGCCACAAATACGTCGCGCCCGAAAGCAGATTTTCCGCAGTGGCATCCACGTCCCCCGCTTCGGAATACGTGCCGATCTCATGCGCTTCATAGGTCTGGCCGCCATCGCTGCTGACATCAAGATACAGCACCGGGCTCCCCGCGCCCAGCACTGAAAGCGTGCCGTGCGCCGTAAAACCTTCAAGCCCTATATCCGTAGCCTCGCCCGCAGCCACCACGGGTTCGCCCGTTTCCTCGAATGCAAAAACGTCTTCCAGCTCCGTGCCTATCGCCAATTCGTCGAACGATGCCCATCTGCTGGACTCCCATCTGCCGTTCGAATCATATTCATATCCCGTCATTATCAATCCGGACAGCACCAAATGCCGCAGTGCGTCCATCTTCGACACATTCACCTCGAACGGCTCCTCCGGCAATTTCATCATCCGCAGCCGTGAATCGCCTATCGTGCTTGCAAACGCATACACCTTTGCGCCGCCTTTTCCGTCCAGTTCGATTTTTGCAACCACTATGTACGTCTTCCCCGGCTCCACGGGATCCACCAGTTTCAACGGGCTCTTATCTGCCTCCGACCCTCCCTGCTTCAGCACCGCAAGCGTGGTTTTTCTGTCACCGTTTGCAAATTTGCAGAACCCGAACTGCAACCCGCCTTCCGACGGTGCCGTGATCTTGGCGGAATTGGAGTGTTCATTCGGCAAAAGCCCAAGAAGTTCGTAATTCTTTTGGTTGAGATACTTCTCCGCACTGTCCGATATTGCACACACGAAGCGCAAATAAATCGTTCCCTGTTTGGGGATTACTCCTTCGCTTGTACTATCGGTCTTAAGATCCGTCACTCGGGAGATTTCGCGCATCTCTTTTACTTCGTTGTTGAACTTGCCCACGCCGATCGCGTTTCCTGCCGCCTTCCACTTGAATCCGGCCGGCAATTCAAGCCCGTCGTTCACATAAAACACGCCTGTCGAGTTGTTGTTTCCCCATGTTTTGGACGTAAACCCTGTGGAATTTCCGGGGGCCAGATCTTTCAGACATTCGCCAACCGTATACTTCTCCGTATTGAATTGATCCGCAACAAGCAATTCGCCATGCAAGCCGCCTGCCGCCAATGCCGTCAGCACCGCAGCCGCACCCGCCATCCTGTAAAGTCTAGAAATGTCCATACCAAAACCCTCTCCTGTTCGCAACTCTTAAATTATACCCTGTTGCGGATATAAAATACCGCCATTTGCGATAACGCATCTATACTTTTGCGCCATCCAATGCCACGTCCTCATTAGGGTATATGTTTAGCACGCCGCGCTTTGCGCGGCGTGCATCATTTCTCCTGCCGGGTCATTCCCCGGCGTTTTGCATTTTCTTACTTTATCGCCTGTGCGCCTTTGCCTTCGATCGCGCCGAAGAGTTTGAGCGCGTCTTCGAGCGGATAACGGTTGCCGAACATATCGACCTTCGATACGATCGTCCCCTGCTGCGGCAGCCCCACCGCCTGGCGGAACGCATTGAGTTTGCCCGCGTCGAGCGTAGCCTTCTCGGAATACTTCATCGAAAGAAACGCATTCAAAAACGCCGTGTTGATGCGCCCGTTGAACGCATCGGGATCCTGGAGGTCTTCGTTGCCGGTCGCGCTCTCCACGCCGTAGCCGCCTTCGATGTCGTCCTCGAAATCGTCCACCGCCACCTTCACGACGCTCGGAGACTTCGTCACCTGGCCGTCGGAGCCGCGATTGAGGAAGAACACGTTTTCTTCGAGCTTGATCTTCTTGGTGTTGTCGTTGCCTTTCGTGTTGTCCCAGCCCGTGAGAACGCTCAAGCCGATGATGTTCTTTTCGATTTCAGACTCCACATTGCCCGTAGTGCGTATGCCAAAACCCATGTCGGTAAGTTCGCTCGTGCGGCTCCAGGTGAAGAGAACCGTGTTGTTCTCGAACTCCCACTTCACCTCGCCCGGCTTCGAGTTGGAACTGTACACGTTTGCGCCCACGATGAGATTGTTGCAGAAGACGTTGTTCTCCATCTCCACCTTGCCCTTGAACCAGTTGAGGTTCACCGCGATGTTGCCGGCGTTCAGAAAGAGGCAGTTCTTGAACGTGATGTCGCCCTCGGCGCGGTTTGCCGCAGCAGAATAGACAAGGTAGCGCTTTGCGGAGGCGAATGGCGTGTCGCCCTTGGCCGGCGGCTCAAGCCACATGCCAGTCTCCACGCCCTCGGGCTTGCCCTTGACGGGATGGTAGCTCTGCGCAAAGCCGTCGTCGAAGATGAGGCCGTCGAAAACCATATCGGTCTTGCCCTCCGGCTTCATGCCCGGCCGCTTGCTGAAGTCGATCGTGAATATGCCAAGCCCGTTGCCTTTCTTGTCGTTGTTCTCGTTGAGCGGCTGGAACATCGTGCGGTGCTTCAGCGGGTCGCGCTCCGAAAAGTCCTTCGAGTAGCCGCCGATTATCGAGACGGATTTGTCGATGAGGAACCAGTTGCACTTGGCGTTGCCGGGGTAGATTCCTTCCGCGAGGCGGATCGTATCGCCGTCGGAGGCCTTTTCGAGCGCGTGCCAGAGGTTCTTGAGAGGCGCTTCCTGCGTGCCGGGGTTCTTTTTCTTGCCCGTCCCGAGCGAAACGTATATATCGGCCGCCTGTGCCGCCGCTGCGGCGAAAGCCGCCATCGTCCAAATTACAATCCTGTTCATGTATCTCATCTCCTTTGAAGCGCGGTCGCGCCGCCTTCTGCTAAAATTATACAATAAATCCCCTCCCGTTGCAAGAGACAAATTGCATTGCCGCGTTTGAAAAATTTTGATAGAATGTCCGCATGAGAATGGAGAAGAGAATTTTGCTTGCATCGGCAATCGGCCTTGCAAAGATATGCGGAATTTTTGCCGTGGAGGCGCAATTCATCGGCGCGGGCATCGAGAACGGCTCGCACCCGGCGGTGGTCGTGAAAACGGTTGAAAACACAAAAGAAGTCGTCAAAGCCGAATGGCGCGTGACGGGTCTCGGCGTGTTCGTTCCGTCCGTCAACGCTCGCTGTGCAACTCCCGGCGAAGTTCTCCTGCCCGGCTACACGCACCCGAAAAAACGCCGCACGGAGACGCTTCTCGACGTGACGGAACTCTGGCACACCGCTCCCGGTGCCACAAACCGTATTGAGGCTCTTCTCACTAGCGGCTGGTGGTGCGACGGCATAATCGGCAAAAACGGCGGAAAATGGCCGGCTTTTCGCGGAACTCTCGCCTTGACGCACTCCGATGGAACTGTGCGCGAAATAGTAACGGACGAATCGTGGCTCGTCACGACCGATACGAAAGTCCGCGAGGCCGGCATTTGGGAAGGCGAAACATTCGATTCGCGCATCGAAGCCGAAACGTGGCTCCCTGCAAAGATTTCCAACGAGTTCGAGGGCGAGATTTCTCCGCGCATCGCGCCGGGCGTAGTTCTGCGGCACGATTGCACGATGGAAGGCGGCGCGTTCGATGTCCGGCCGGGTGTGACCAATGTCATAGATTTCGCACAAAACTCTTCGGCCGTGCCCGTCATGCGCATTCGCGCTGGACGCGGCGTTAAGGTTTCCGTGCGTCTTGGCGAGATGCTCAACGACGGCATCAAGGGGCATCATTGCGACGGCGCGGAAGGCACGGTCTATCTTGCAAACATGCGCGGCGCCAAAGCCGGCTTCGACTACATCTGTAGCGGCGCAGGGACAGAGGAATATATGCCGCTTGCCACGTTCTTCGGCTATCGCTACGCATCAATCACTGCGGACGGCCCGGCGCAAGGGACTATCGCCTCGATACCTGTTTCGTCCGTCTCCAAAGCGATGGAACACGGCAGCATCATGACGGGCAACGCGAGCGTCAATCGCCTCGTTAAAAACGCCTACTGGGGGATGCTCTCGAACTATCTCTCTATTCCCACCGACTGCCCGCAGCGAACGGAACGCCTTGGCTGGACTGGCGATACGCAGGTGTTTGCAAAGACCGGTGCCTATTTCGCCGACACTGCAAGTTTCATGCGCAAATGGATGCAAGATGTCCGCGATACGCAACACGCCGACGGCATCGTCCCTGTTGTGGCTCCGCTCGGCGCGTTTGGCGACACCGGCCCCAACGCCGGATGGAGCGATGCCATCATAAAAGTTCCCTGGACTATATGGAAATATCTCGGCAACGACGCAATCGTCCGCGAAAACTACGCTGCGATGGAACGCTACATCGATGCCGTCGCCAAAAACGGCTACACCTCCAAACGCGGCCATTGGCTGACGTGTGACTGGCTCTCGTATGAAAATCTCACTGTGGACAACACCTTGCGCTGGTCGAACGGGACGCTAAAGCAGGAGCACCTCGACTACCAGAACTTCTTAAATGCCTGTCACCTCTATGAAGACGCGCTGATGATGGCGGATATGTCCGGCGGGAGCGAAAAATATCTTGCGCTTGCCGAGACTGCCAAAAAGCGGCTTCTCGACAGGTTCTTTACGGATGACGGCTCTCTTGCGCCGCTCTTCGACGGAATGCAGACCCCCGCGCTATTCGCGTTGAAACTGCATCTGGGCAATCGCGACAAGATTGCCAAACGTCTCGTGGAGGCGATTCATGCAAACGGGGATCGCCTTGCAACTGGATTCCTCGGAACGCCGATTCTGTGTGATGTCCTAACGGAAATCGGCGAGACGGAACTTGCCTACACGCTTCTTCTCCAACACGAGTTTCCTTCGTGGCTCTACTCCGTGGATCAAGGCGCTACGACGATTTGGGAGCGTTGGAACGGCTACACGAAGGACAAAGGTTTCGGCCCGGTTTCGATGAACTCGTTCAACCATTATTCCTACGGTGCCATCGTCGGATGGCTATTTGAACACGCCGCAGGTCTCGGCCCGGACGGCGTTATCGCCCCGAAACCCGATCCGCGCCTTGGCTGGTTGAAGGCGGAATCTCGCGGCTTTGCCAGTGAATGGCGTTACGAAAAAGATAAAATCATTTTCCGCTTTACCGTCCCGGAAGGCAAAACCGCCAAAATCATCCTCCCCGACGGACGCACCTTCGACGTGCAAAGCGGCTCGCATAAAATAGTTTGCAGTTTGTAGTTTGCAGTTTGCAGTTTTTCAACGCAAAGCCGCAGAGATGCAGAGATTTGTCATGCTGTGCGTCGTCTGCCCAGATATATGCGGTGTCTGCCCCCTGTGGGGACGCGGGCATGCCTGTGCGGCTTCGCACCTCGCCCGCAGCTTCTATCAACGCAGAGCCGCAAAGACGCAGAGGCGCAGAGATTTGTCATTTTGTGCGTCGTCTGCCCATATATATGCGGTGTCTGCCCCCTGTGGGGACGCGGGCGTCTCGCCCGCGGCTTCGCACCTCGCCCGCGGAACTGCTAACCGCAAACGGGAATTGGAAGTTTTCGCCGCAGACTAAACATCGCAACACCAAATATGATCAAACCAATCCCCGGCGGCTCGGAAAACGTGTCTTCGACGTGCAAAGCAAAATAGTTTGCAGTTAGCAATTTGCAGTGTTCAGTTTTTCTAACGCAAAGCCGCAGAGATGCAGAGAAAATTTTGTAGAAATCTCTGAGACTCTGCGCCTCTGCGCCTCTGCGTTAAAAAAAACTGCTAACTGTTAACCGCAAACGGGAATTGGAGTTGTGCTCCGCCGCAGCAGCAAGACAGCAATACCCACGACAATAAGCAATACCCCTGACGGCTCGGGAATTGCACTCCCTCCGCCTACAATCATCGGTCCACCATCCAAATCGTAGGCAGAACGGCCTATCGAAAGTCCTGTGCCATATTCATCGTACAGAACTTCGACCCAACCGACTATGTCGCTGATGGTGTATTCAACCGCCGTTCTGTCAACGACATATTCGTCACTGAAGAACGCAAGATATAGCATACCGCTCTGGTTTAGCGTGATAGAGTAATCTATATCATAGTTCGAGGAAGTCTCTCCGTTCCCATTGAATAAATAGGTATTTTGTGCTTGTATGCTATCTTTAGAGACAATATCGCCAGAGCGAGCCAAAATCCACGATCCCGATGAATACCTGATTGGATCGAGGACTGTCTGCAGCAGAACGGAATCGTATAGTTGTTGGAATGAAATGAACGGTGTATACAACGCACCTCCTTCCGAAACGATATTGTCAGAGATAATATAAATGGAATATTGCGCTTCTCCATAGAATCCATATTCAAGCCATTCACCTGCCATATTGTCCCATACCACGTGCGCACCTATAAGCGTCTCGCAGCAAAACAGGCAGATTGCCATCAGTACGAGCAACTTTCTGGCATTGCAGAGTATGCTTATTTGATTAGCCATTTCCCTGTCCCTTTCAACTGTTGGTAGTCATGCAAGTTCAATACGCGTAGTGTATTGCCGGGGTCATGCAGATTAATAAACGACCGAATCTTATCGATGCACTTGCTTATATTTGAATCTATGCCCACATCGTAAGCCGTTTTCTGCCAACGTTTGCCCACAAGAACAAGCATATCGCCAACTGCCAAGAATGTTGGGCATCCAGAATCTCCATATCTCGTAGGCGCATAGAAGTCCTTTCTGCTTGCATTTTCAGGAACTTGCAAATAGCAACGAGTCGGCCACATACTGAGATCTTCTTCACCAACAAAACCAGATAGTTCTGCAACCGTAGCGCGCCTATCCTGATCTACAACAATTGCAGGGATATAAAGACCTGTGCGTATGTATCGGGAAAGTTCTCCCGATAAAAGACATATAGGGGCAATGTTAGTAATTGGCTCATCGAGCATCGCCACCCATATATCATCCTCGATTTGAGTCTGCGTAGCGCTTATGGTTCGCTGATATACATTTAGATTTGCATCGGCGAAGAATATTTTATCGGATGTATTTAACCGCCAATGTTTAGCAAAAAGAACTACACTTGGACTGATAAGAATGCCTGCACGGCTATTATGTTCTGCGGAGGAGTTCCAGACGGAGAGGCAGGAGAAGTCGAGGTCGGATGCCCAGCAGGAGGGATTCCGCTGGAATACGAGATTCGTGGCGTTGGCATAATAGTCGGTGTAGATGTCGAGAGTGTTTGTGGGCGAGAGGCCTACGATGCGCTCGTCGATCGAACGGCAGAGGACGGAAAGAAGCGTGTTCGAGCCATCCGGGACGAGCGGCTCCGTGCCGGCCCAGTATTCATAGAGATTGCAAAGCCCGTCGCCGTCCGTATCGGCAAACCGTCCGTGCGGCTCCGAGACCTCCGCAAGCCCCGTGACGCTTTCCCACCAGTCGGGGAGGTCGTTTTTATTCCTGTCGAACATGCCATAGGCAAGCGTGTTCGTGACGCACATATCGTGAGCGCTTGTCGAGAATGTCCGCCAGGTGAACGCTTCGCTTTCGTCGCGCTCGCCATTGCCGTTGATGTCGTCCCAGAATTCGATTGCCGCCTTTTCGCCTTCGGTTGTAGTTATGTGCCCGAAATCCACCGACCAGCTGGCGTTGGTGACATTCGCTTCATATTGGACGACATTCGTCCCGAAGAAAGCCTTTGCGCTCAAAGCGTTTGTCGTGGAGAAAATGTCCGTCTCCGTTGCCGCGAGCGAAAAACAGTAGTTGTTTTTGTCCAGCGGATCCGTGTTTTCGGCAAGTTTAAGAATGCTCGCTTCCGGAAACGAAATGATCTCAACGCAGAGTGCACAAAGTTCCCGCAGAATAACGCAGAAGTCTGCGTCTGTCGGCGGAGATTCTGCGTCCTCTGCGTTGAAAAACACATCGACCGACGATGTCACGGCGTTTCCGGGACGGTTGCGGCACACTTTCCCGCCCGCCAACGGCGCAATCGCCGCCAGCGCCCACCAATCATCGATCGGTAGTAGATGCATCCCGTCCATATCCGTAAAACATTCCCTTTTGCAATGTCAATCTATCACATCCGGCAATATCTGTCAACGCCACCGGCTCTGAAGCAGTTAGCAGTTTGCAGCGTGCAGTTTGCAGTTTTTCAACACAAAGCCGCAGAGAGGCAGAGGCGCAGAGAGGCACTGTGGGGGCGCGGGCATGCCTGTGCGGCTTCGCACCTCGCCCGCGGAAGGTCTCGAGGAGTGTTCGTGTTTTGCACGCCGCGCTCCGCGCGGCGGCTGCGGGCGAGATGCCCGCGCCCCCACAGAGCCTCTCTGCGCCTCTGCGCCGGGCAAAATCCGCCGTCAAAAATGCGTTTCGGGGTTGCACGCGGCGCAAAACTATGTTATTATACCGGCATGGATAAAAACTACTGCATGAGCCATTTCTTGGCTTTCAGATATATAAAGGACGAAAACAGGAACTTCTACGCCGGTTTGCGCCATAAAGTCCACAAGCCGCGCCCCGGAAGCGAAATACTTCCCGTGCGCACCATCGAGGACATCGACGGCATCATCCGCGAGAAGATTGCACGGTTTTTCATCCCCGGCAAGACGGCGGTTCTTCTTTCCGGCGGACAGGACAGCGCGATTCTCGCATCCTATCTTCCGCCCGGCACGAAAGCCTACACCTTCAAATGCCTAGCTCCGGGAGCGATAGACGAAACGGCGCAGGCTGCAAAATATGCCGCAGCATACTCTCTCGACCACGAAATCATCCCGATTGAATGGAGCGATTTCGAGGAACTTTCAAGCGAAATCTGCCGCTTCGACGGCGTTCCCTTCCATTCCATCGAGGTGCAGCTCGTCAAGGCCGCCCGCCATGCAAAACGCCAGGGCATAGAACGCCTTGTGATTGGTGAAAGTTCGGATCTCGTATTCGGCGGCATGGACAAACTGCTCTCGCAGGATTGGGATTTCGACTCATTCGTCAAGCGGTACATATTCTGCCCCCCCCCAGCCGCGCTCAAGGAAAGCGTCGACGTGACGGAGTTTTTCGAGCCGTACCGTCTGCCCGGCGGCAAGATCGAGTTTCTCCGCTTCATGGACGAAGTTTTTGCGCATGAGTCGTCCTCTTCCTACATGCACGCCTTCGAAATGGAAAACATCGAATATCTAGATCCCTACTCATACATGAAAATGTCCGAACCTCTCGATCTCCGCCGCGTCCGCAACGGCGAGCCTAAATACTTGATCCGCGAACTCTTTGCCAAGCGCTATCCGCAAATCCCCGTCCCGGACAAGATCCCCATGCCACGCGCCATGAATCAATGGCTCGCGGGCTGGACAGGCCCTGTGCGTCCCGAATTCATCCCCGGATGCCAGGAAAACATGACGGGCGACCAGAAATGGCTCGTCTGGATTCTGGAAAAATTCCTCTCCCTGCACGAAAAGGCGTGAAATCATGAGCTACAAACCCGTTATCGGCTACACCAGCGGCGTGTACGACCTCTTCCACATAGGTCATCTCAACCTCCTCAAGAACGCCAAAGGCATGTGCGACAGATTGATTGTGGGCGTCACCGTGGACGAACTTGTGGCCTACAAGCACAAACACGCCGTCATCCCGTTCGCCGAGCGTCTCGAAATCGTCCGCAGCATAAAACACGTGGATGTGGCCGTCCCGCAGGAAGACCTCGACAAATACAAGATGTGGGAGAAACTGCGTTTCGACATCCTTTTCGTTGGCGACGACTGGTTCAACCATCCCCGCTGGAAGGAGATGGAGGCGAAATTCGCCGCCGTGGGCGTTCGCGTCGTGTATTTCCCCTACACCAAAGGTACCAGTTCCACGATTCTCAACGAAACTCTCCGCCGTCTGCGCGAAGAGTCGTAACCCCGCTCACACAACGGGATCGGTGCAAAAGCCGCGCCGGCCGCACTCGCGGCAGAACTCCCCGCGCCACACGGCATCGAACTGTTCCACTAGCGGCTCCACAAGCGCCGCATCGTCGCTAATAACGCCATTCTCGAAATTGCGCTTTTTCGCGCTTTTCGCACCCATACCCGCGCCGGTGAGGTTCGCCGAACCGAAATACGCCGTGCGTCCATCCGCTATCATGCATTTGAAATGAACTCGCGGGCACAGCATCCTCTCCATCGCCGTCCACAGCACCGGATAACGGTCGAAATCGTCCCGCCAGTTCGCCCCTGGGTCTTTCGCGTGTATCAGCCGCACTTCTATCCCGCGCTTCACAAGATGATCCAGCACTTCCAGAAACGGCACCATGCCCCTCCCGCCGGCATCCACATACATATCCTTGATGTCGGCGGTTGCTATCCACAGCTGCTTCTGCGCCTGCTGCGCCAGCCCGCATACGACCGCCTCGTAAATTGCGCGATTGGAAAGAAATTTCGTCATGCCAATCAATTCTTCAACTCCATAAAATTTAACCGATTCCCTCGCAAAAGTCAAGTGCACATTCTCGTATTTTTCGTGTACGCAGTTTTCTTGCCCCCTGTGGGGACGCGGGTATGCCTGTGCGGCTTCGCACCTCGCCCGCGGCTTCCACCCTATATCCTTATATATTATATTGCAATACTCACACAACGTCCAGAAAGTCCACAAAGCCTTCAAAAACATCGTGCCCTTCGTGGACTTTGTGTGAGCATCCCCTCCCCTCTGCGCCTCTGCTTCTCTGCGTTGAAATCCCCCACCATCCCCCCCCAGTTTTCGTGTATTTCTTGGTTAATTTATCTGCAACTGCCATTGCCGCACCCCTTCACTTCCCCGGCGTCCCCCGTATTTCGGGCG
>JAFVCR010000072.1 GCA_017479035.1 Kiritimatiellia bacterium
CCCCTTGCCATTCATCCGCACCTGCGCCATTGACGACGCTCCATGACGGAACGAGCCGACCATCTCATCCAAAAATCCGAGATAAGGGTGACGTTGCCAAACAGGCGACACTCATCGCCAGCCCTCATTTTGCCCTTTGCCTACTGGCAAACGCTACATACCATCGTATGACGTGTTCTACTAGTATCTGACGGGAAAATAAAAACGGTCCCCACCGCTACTAGGCCGCAGTGGGGATAGCCTCAAAGGGAATGATGCCTAGCCAATTATACCCAGTGCTATGCTCCTATTTTATCAAATTCCTCCGCAGAAGTAAAGAGAAATAAAACTTTGGGCCCCGTCGTGTAACGAAAAGATTTGCACGAGCGCAAGGCGTGTTTGCATCAGTTGCACCCGCGCGGAAACCTCAGCCTCCTGTCTCAGCATGTCTATCGCCAAGTCTTGCGCAGAAAGGCTCTATTTGCCGCTCCCATTCCTCCAAAGCAAACCGCCCGGCGTATTGCTCTCACAGGTAATTGTTCACAAACGCCATCTTCTCGTTCAGCGCCTTTTCGCCAAGCCGCGCCGTATCGCCAAACTCAACCCCGTTGCCAAACGTTATACAGTCCCCGCTTGGAGCTGTGATCGCTAGTCCAAACGCCTGCAACTTGCGTTGCATTTGTAATCTATTGCATGAATTATAGCGAAGGAAATATAAACTGATTAAAACGTTCCGGCATTGGAGCGTCCGTCGCAGATGCCACATTGTATCTTGCGTTCCATCAGCTCAATCTGTCGCAGAACTTTACCCTGCCAATTTGCAATATCATCGGCGGCATCATGCCCTAACGGCAATGCAAGTAACGCACTGAATATCGCCCGTGTGCGATTGTTTATAGCCTCACGTTCTTCAGCCGATGTCGCCAAACGTATTGCATTGATGTAATATGCCACGAGCGCACTGCGGGCTGCTCCGCCAAGCCAATCCAGCGGTGCCCCGCTCCATGAACCGTCTTTGGCAACAGTCAAGGCGCGCTCGGCGAAATCCGCGCCGTCCAGCGGATGCCATGTATGCACTAGATGCCCGGCAAGAGCCCAAGCATGCCCTCGCAACTCTTCAATGGAACCGTCGTTCAAAAAACTTATGTTTGCGCGTTGCATCTTCACTAACGCTAGCATCTGCGCGGCAATGCGCGCCTTCGCCTCCTCTTCGGTATAACCTCGAGTCTTCACCATGCGTTCGATCTGTTTTTCTTCGGAGGAAGCTAGGCAGATCACATTGTCGTAATCTCTTTCCCAGCCGCATTCGTACAATAGCGGCACAACGCAAACACCATCGAACGCTAGTAGACGCTCTCGCACAAGCGGAAAAAGTATGTTTTCCAGCCGGGATCTCTTCGCCGCCGCATCATCGCCGCAAAACACGATTTGTGCAAGCCGTTTGCGGTCTATTCCTCCATCGGCTGTGCGCACGGCACCGCCAAACTGCGCAGCAATCGCTTCCACAGCCGCACCACCGGGTGCTTCCAACTCGTGAACCACATCGTCTGCATCCAAAACACGAACGCCCGCTTCCTTTAGGAAACGGACGAACGTGGTTTTGCCGCAGGCTATCGAACCTGTGAGAGCAAATCTGGGCTGCCCGGCCATCAGTCCTCCACCGGGGTCGCCTTTATATCCTTGCCCGTATCATCGCCGCGCCCCATGGTGACTGCGCGTCCGCGAGGATCGACCAACCGCGCCGTCACGAAAATAAGCAGATTGCGCTTGCTGCTCCATTCGCTGCGGCTGCGGAAGAAACGCCCTAGGAACGGAATGTCGCCAAGGAACGGGATCTTGTCTTCCATAGACTTGCGCTGCTCGGTGATCAAGCCACCCATGACGACCGTTGCGCCGTTGTAGATGGAGATGTGCGTATCGATCGAACGCTGCGAGAAGAACGGCTGTTCCATCGGCACGTCGTAGTAGGTCATATTGCTTTCCTGTCCGAGCGAGTTCATCGCGCTAGTGGCGGCATCAAGCGCGTTCTGTGCAAAAATCGTTTTCACCTCGTCCGTGACCTGCGTACCGAGAGTATTGAACAGATCCACAACACCCGTGAATATCTCGCCGATGCCCTGGAAGCTTTCGAGCGATGAGGAGTTGCCAGAGAACGGAATCTTCATACCGTAGTTCTTCCAAGTCGGCTCGTCCACCACCTGCGGATGCAAATCGAGATTGATCATCGCACCTTCCGCGCTCACCTCCGGTGTCACCTGGAGAATCACACCCACTTCGCGCATCGTAAAGTTCTGCGGCTCCACGATTGCCAAAATCGCGCTTTGGCTGGACGAGCTGGACGAGCTAGACGAGCTTGACGATTGCAACTGCACATCGTAGTCGGTCGGATAGATGTATTCCGTCACAACCTTCATCACCGCCTCCTGACCGGAACGGGTGACCACTTTCGGTGCGGACAGCAAATCGGTATCGCTACGCTGCGAAAGCATGTGCAGAATCATTGAAAGATCTGCATTGCCTATGAAAGCGTTTACCTTCATGAACTGGTCGTTGAGGCTTGCACCCTCGCCGGAAATCGGGTTGGATTGAGTGGATAGATAGCGCATACCGGTGGAATAGTCCGTGCCGTCAACAGCATTAACCGTATATGAGCGGCGATGCGAATGGGTATTCGGCACAGTGGAGGAACTTGATGTAGGTGTTGCGGTCGTCACGCCGCCAACAGTTGTAACAGCCGTCCCTTCGGAAGTTGTGGTGGTGGTCGTAGTGCGCGTTCCCGCCGTGCCGCTGCCTTTCAAACCAAGAATCTTGCCAATGCCGCGCCCTGCGCTGAGCGAGTAGTCGGTATTGAGCAGCCACTCGAACCCGAGGGAATTGAGATCCTCCTGCGCCACTTCCACAAAGCGCGTTTCGATTTCGATAAGCATTGGCGTAACGTTGAGTTCGGAGAGTGCCAATTCAAGTTCTGCAAGGTTCTCCGCTGTGTTTGTAACGCGCAGTTTGCCGATCGTCTTAATGTAGATGATGCGCGATTCGCGCGGCCACTTCACGCCCATCGTCTCGAAAAAGTTTTTCCACTTCTGCTCGTCGCCCTGGTCACCGCCTTCATCGCCCGCGCCGGCGAATCCACCACTGGCCTGTACATCGTCGGCAGCACCGCCCACACGCTCTACGAACGATTCCATGACGTTGTAACTGCGCGTGACGAGTTCATCCGTGGACATATCCTTTGGCATGACCATCACGACCGTGCCTTGGACTTTGAACTTGTATTTGGTGATCTGGCAGACGAGTTTAAGAGCTTCCCAAAGCGTGATGTTGGATGCGGAAATGTTCGGGATCTGCGGAACGCTGTCGTTGCCGCCGCCCTGATCGTCCTCGTCGTCGGCAACCGTGCCGAAACCGCTTTCTTCATCGTCTGCCGCCATCTGGCCGCCAGCACCCGTCACAACCTTGCCCATATCCAACACAAAGTTGAAACCGCGCTGGTCGATGGGCCTTTCGGGATCGTCGTAGTCCTTGGATGCCTGGCGGAAGAAATCTACAGCATCGATAATCGTAGCCGGAGGACGGAATGAAATGGACGGCAGCATCATCTTCTTCATCCGCTGTTCGATGTCCTGCTCGGAGGAACGATCACCGTTGCTGTTGAGCGGTGTCTTGTTCGTTCCCTTGTATTCTTCGTCCAATTCGGAAGCATCGACCGCATACACGGGCCGCATTGCCGCGCTCACGTCGGCAATCATGCCTTCACGGGTGGCGGCGCGCTCACGCTCGAGAATGATGTTGCGCCTCCGCTGAATGCGGGAACGGAGATCGATCGCCTCGGTGTTGTATGGATTGTCGCGCAAAACGAGTTCGCACTGTTCAAGAGCATTGTCCAAGTCAGACACCGCAAGATACTGCGCACTTCTGCGGAGACGGCGGCGCGTCAGATCGCGGGACTTCTTGTAATCGTCCGTATTGCGCCTGTGCACGACATCCGCAAGATTCTTCTCGTCTTCAAGTTTGGCATTTGCCTTCTCGATAATATCGCCGCGCAGACGCGCCGCACGCGGATGCTCGAGTTCCACCGCCTTTTCCACATACTCGCGGGCGAGTTCCAGATTGCTGCGATCCATCCACAGCTTCGCCAACTGGTAGTTTGCCTCGCCTTGCCCCTGCTTTATCTCGACCTTGTATCTGCGATGCGTAAGGTGCGACTCCGCAAGCTTGAAATACTGCAACGCTTCTTCCCACTTGCGCAACCTCATCGCCGCCCGCGCTTGATTCAATTCGTCCTGACCATGCTCCTTGAGCGATTTGTAACTAGTCCGCTCTGTATCCATGATGCTTGCAAGCAATGCTGCGTCCTTGTCCTGCTCCGCAACTGGTTCTTTCACCTCGGGAACATTCGTCACCGCTTCCGCCACAACGGGCTCTTCGTCCGCCACAGGCTCTTCTGCATCGGGAATCGTCTCTTCGGCTTCCGCTACAACCGGCTCTTCGTCCGCCACAGGCTCTTCCGCTTCGGGAATCGTCTCCTCGGCTTCCGCCACAACCGGCTCTTCGTCCGCCACAGGCTCTTCAACTTCGGGAATCGTCTCTTCGGCCTCTGCTACAACCGGCTCTTCTTCCGCCACAGGCTCTTCAACTTCGGGAATCGTCTCCTCGGCTTCCGCTACAACAGGCTCTTCTTCCGCCACAGTCTCTTCAACTTCAGGAATCGTCTCTTCGGCTTCCGCCACAACAGGCTCTTCATCCGCTACAGGCTCTTCAACTTCGGGAATCGTCTCTTCGGCTTCCGCCACAACCGGCTCTTCGTCCGCCACAGGTTCTTCCGCTTCGGGAATCGTCTCTTCGGCTTCCGCTACAATAGTCTCTTCCTCTGCCAAAGGCTCGTCTTCGATAACTGCGCTGTCGTCCGACACGGGAGTTTCCGGTTCTGTATCGGCAAGAAGAGCAGCTGCATCGTCATCGGCTGAAAGGAGTTGATCTGCGTCGTCGATAGTCTCTTCCGCCGCATCCGCAACGGCTTCAGCACCCTCTTCGACGGCCTCGGCTGCATCTTCCACAACCTCTGCAACCGCATCGCCTCCGTCCTCGAGTTCACCCAACAGGCTATCAAGGTCGTCCTGCGCCGTCAAGCGGACTGTAAACGCGCAGACAAAGCACAGCGCACCGATTATCAAACTCGTTTTAGACAGGTTCATTGGAAACTCCTTGAACTACTATACGATTATAATACAACATTTTTAGGAAAAAATCAAGCCACCTGGCAACAATTTCTGAAAATGTTTGCGCCACCCCCGCTTTGCGTCGCTCCATGCGGCGCAAAGCGGGCATTCCCGGCCTTCCGTGCAATATCTTGCAGCCAGCCTCGGACGTTTTGCAAACCATCACTTTCTTCATTTGCCTCCAGAATATCCGCCACCGATGTGCGCCGCCGCGAAACGGCTGGCGCATCGAACATCATCTCACAATCTTTTCGTCACCGGTTTTCAGATCCTTGATTGTTATCGAGGGCTGCTCCGCAGTTCCGCCAAGCGAACGAACCTCGTACTCGCGCTCGAACACCTTTACCTTGCTGCCCACGATGACCGTGAACGGCCCAAAATCGCCACGCTCGAACGCAAGCGTCCCCTGCTTGTCCACGGGAACGACTTTCGCACCCAGCACTGCCACGACCTTCTTGCCGTCTTTTTTGCGCACCAGTTCGATTGTTGACTGGTCGTATTCCTTCTCCGCACCCGCACCGGATCCTGCGATTTTGCGCTTGACGAGTTTCTTCGTGAACTTGCCCACTGTAAAGCCGGACTTCACCTCTTTCTTCCCGATAGTCGCCGTCACCTCTTCTCCTTCGAGCGCATTCACTTTCAACGCCTGCCCGTAAGAATCCTTGCGGCCTTTCACCACGAAGAAATAGCGGAACTTATCGCCCGGCAACGGAACGTATGCGTTGAACACGAACGGCAGCTCTGTCTGCTTTAGCGGTCCGCCCACGCGGAAATAATTGAGGTAGTCCGGATGCGAATCGGGGTCGGACGGATCCGTTTCCGCCTCGTATTCCTCGAGATTTGTGAAGCCGTCCTTGTCCGTATCCTGCTCTGCATCCGCCGGATCACTGGGATTCAAACCATACTTCAATTCCCAATCGTTCGGCAGTCCGTCATGGTCGGTATCCTTCTCCTCTTTTACAGGTTCCTCCTGCGCCGCATTGCAGTACGGGCAGTTTTTGGCATTGCCGGATATGGCCTTGCCGCACTCCTTGTTTTGGCACAGGACGCGTTTTGCGCTATTGAGGAAACTTGGCATTTTCGCATCAAGTTCTTCCAGTTGCGGAGGCTCACCGATACGTGCAAGCGCGATCTCCGGCAAAGTGAGATCCGCATTTTTAACGCCTTCGCCCGTCTTTGGCCTGCCGGCGAACTCGTTGCGGTAGTCGGTTGCCGTCTGCTCGCCATCCGTCCCCACCACGAAACCAACCACGGAAACCGCCAGCACTGCGATACCTGCCACAGCAACCAGCCACTCCCAGTATTCCGCGAGGAAATTGGAATTTTTCTTTTTAGCCATTCTGCGCCTCCCCTTCTTCCTGCGCTGGAACAGCCGCCTCGCCCACGCCGTCCGCAGGTTCTTCAGCCACGGCAGGCTTCTCGCCGGCGGCATCGTTTTCACCTTCCTCTTCCCTGTCCGCCTTCGACTTGCGCGACGGCGGCACGCTGCCCGGCTGCGCAGTTAGGAAATCGTAAACCGAGAACTTCATCGCCACCAGCAACGGCGGATCCGTCTCCGGATCGGTCACGAGCAGATTTTTGCTGCCGCCCTCCGCCTGTTCTTCGGCAACGGCCGCCTGCCGGCGTCTGCGCCCTCTGCGCCCCGCATTCTGCTCCTCCTCGCTGTTCCCGGCGAGTTTCCTCACCAGCTGATCGTCGGACTGCTTTATTGTGAGCGATGTCACCACCGTGAAACGGTAATCGTCCACCAACGCATTGAGTACTTTCACGATCGCCGCCGGCCTTGCAGTGAACTCGATCTCGAAATCACTCTTTTCAAACGCCGACTTCTCCGGCTCTTTCTGCTTTTGGTTGCGTTGCGGCTTCTTCGCGTTCTTGTCCTGCGCCTGCACTGCGGGAGCATCGACTTTCTGTATCGAACGCACCTCCACCACTCCGGCCTCTTCCATCGTCTCCGCAAGATCGCTCACCAAATCAAGCTGCGCCTGCAACGCCGGGGTTTTGTCGCGGTCGGGGATTGCAGCCTGTTCGGCCAGTTCTTTGTCGAAACTCCACTTGAACCCGGATCCCGCAAGTTTGCCGTCCGCCGCACCGCCCGCCAAAGACGAAAGATGCTCCACTCGCCCCACTAGCAACTGCTTGAACTGCACGCCGCTCATCGGTGCGAAAGTGCGATCTCCCGCCGCTGCGGCCGCAAGTGCCTCCTTCTGCCATTCGATGTATGCAGCCTCGTTCGTCTTCACCGCGCTGATGGATTTAGCATCCGGGAATATCTTGCTCTGATAGATCGCGTCGATATTCGCATCCGCACGGCGGAAATCGTCCTGCGCATCCTGCCTTGCGGTCAACGCCGCATAGTACATGTAGCCAAGCCCTGCGGCGGCCACCGCCCATGCTCCAAGTGCGGCCGCAGCCACCGTCTGATTTTTCGACAGGCTCATCGCGCACCTCCTTTCGCCGGTTTCTTTGGTGCTTCGACCATTGCAGCGAGCGGCTTGAACGGTATCTGCAGCGAGAATTCGCGCACCGCATTGTTCTTGCCTATAAAATCGCTTTTCACGGTTTTGAGTTCGTTTGGCGCGGCGGCCTCGCTGTCCACTTCATCCTGGTTCTTCAACCCCTCCACCACGATTTCTTCCACCGTGGCAGTGGAAGATGGATTCGTGTCGCTCCAATTTTCCTCCGCACGTTTCATCGCATCATCCCATCCGCGCACGGTGATGAGCACCACATCGGGGGATTTCTCGCGCCAATCGGTTATCCACATTCCGCGTTTGAGGCTGTTTCTTACGGCTGCCACACGCCGCAGCATCAACGAACGGCTCGAAAGCAACTTCTGGAAATCGTCGGCCTTCGCAAGCGCGGCGGCCTCTTCCTTTTGCGCTTTTTTGAGGAGTTCGTCATTGGTATTGCACTCGTTGGCCTGTTCTTCAGCCACCTGCTTGCGCTCTTCCGCTATGGATTTCTTTGCATTCTCGGTCATCTGCCCCAACACCAGCGCACCAAGCACGCACAGGCATCCGAACGCCACATACGGCACGCGCTTTGCATTGCGCGCCTGCTGCACAAGTTCCGGCGGCAACAGATTGATTGCTAGCGACGCTTCTCCCGCCGGCAACATGCGCAGCGCGCAGCCCGCCGCCTCTGCAAGCGAGAACAATTCCGCATCCGCATCGTCCTGCGTCACCTGCCCACCGAACGCCACGAAATCGAACGGATTTATATAACTTGTCGCCACCTGCAACGAATCAAGGAAAAACTGATCCAACTGCGGTAGCCTGCTCGTTTCGCCCGTCAAAAACAGTCTCGCCGGCGCACTGCCCCCCTGCTGCGAACGGTAGAAGTTTATCGACCGCGAAATTTCAGCATGCAGCCGCGTCATCACCGTGCGGCATATTTTCGAGACCCTATCCGCCAGCTGGTCTTCATCCTCCGTCACGCCGCCGAGCGCCACATACCCCTTCTCCGCAAGCACAGCCTTCGCCTCGTCCGGCGAGAGTTGGAGTTTGCCGGCCATGTACTTCAAAATCGTATTGCCGCCAACGGGTATCGAGCGGTTGTAGATTTTCTCGTCCTCCACGAGAATGAGGTTCGTGGTTTTCGCGCCAATGTCAAGAATGACGTTGCATCCATCCATTCCCGGATTGGCCTTGCGCGCTGCGTTCGTCACCGCAAGCGGTGCCACGTCCACGATCTTCGGTGCCAGCCCCGCCGCTCTCACCGCATTGGTAACCGCCGTCACCTGCTCGTGTTTGGCAGCCACTATCAATGCGGCTTTGTCGCCTTCGATGGTGTCGCCCGTCACCTGATAGTCGCTTACGATTTCATCGATGGGGAACGGCACGTTCTGCTCCACCTCGAAGCGCACCTGCTCGTCCAGCGCATCGCCGGAAACCGGCGCGAATTTCGCAAATCGCGGGAATACCATCTGTCCGCCTAGGGACACCACGGCCGGCCCCGCCTTGATCCCCTTCTCGCGCATCATCCCCTGCAGCGCAGTCGTCAGCGAGGCCTCGAGCAGCCCCGCATCGTCCGTGCCGGCAAGTTCTGCGGACGCGAACGCCGTCAGCGTCAGGCTCGTGCCCGACTGCTGCCATTCCGCGAGGACGGCCTTCACCGGCCCCACGTTAACCGTAAGAAATCTTGCCATTACTGCACAACCTCGTAATCGTTGGGGTTCACGAGCGCGAAAATCGTCTTCGACCTGTCCACCAGTCCCTGTCTGCGTTCGATGAGCGGCACGCCCGTGTCGCGGTTTTTGAGGTCGAACACTTCGCTCTCTTCCCACCACTTGTCTTTGAGTTTCAACGCGGCGGCGCCTTCGTTCTGCGTATCGAGAATATCGCCTTCCTTGTTCGTGATCACTGCCGAAATCACCACCGGCTCGCCATATCTTTCAAGGACGCTCGGCGGCAGGCACACGCTGGCCGCATGCGACCCCTGCGGAATGTTTACATACGTCACGCTCGTTGTGTAGTAGGAGTACTGCGACGGCGGCTTCTCGCCGGGTTTGGGTTTGTCTTTGTTTTTCTCCGTGGCCTTGGTTATGTCAAGCAGCACATGCCACGTAACCGTAAGCGAATCCTGCCAGGATGCGTACGTGTCGTACTTCATTTCCATCACAATCCAGCGGCGCGGCTTCTTGAACACCGGCCCCTGCCCGCCCCCTTGCAGAGAAGGTGCCGCCTGCAAACAGTTGTTGCCTATCCGCGCATGCTGCGAAATTATCACCTTCGCATCGCGCCCCTTTGCCACCGCTTCGCCGCCATCCGCCCCCACAGGGCCTCTGCGCGTAGTCGTCGATTTCGTCACCGACAGGTTACGGGTGTTTGCCGTACCCGTTCTGCGCGTCTGCGCGAGGGCCGCACTCGCCGCACACGCGGCAATCATTGCAACTATAAGCGACTTCTTCATTTTACGACTCCTTGTTTCGGTAAATATCCGTTAAATCACTTTCATTTTCGGAAGATCCTGCAAATCGACGAGGCCAACCACCCGGCCCTCCCCGTCGCACACCGGCAGGTCGTCGATGCGCTTTTGCTCAAACACCTTCAGCACCTCCGCTGCATACGTGTCGCTGCGGATGAAAAGCGGCTTGCGCGTCATGTATTGCGCCACCGCCTCCCCCAATATGTCGCTCCCGCCCGACACATGCCGCCTGAAATCTCCATCCGTGAAAATCCCCGCAAGTTTCCCTTCGCCATCCACCACCACCGCGCTGCCCGCACCTGCTCTCGTCATAGCCATCAATGCCTCAAGCACGGTATTTTCCTCTTTCACGCTTGCCAGCCGCGCGCCTGTGCGCATCACATCCGTCACCTTCAGCACCAGCGCGCGCCCTATCGCCCCCGCCGGATGGTTCAGCGCATACGATGCCTTGTCGAACTTGCGCGCGTCTATCATCACCATCGCAAGCGCATCCCCCATTATCATCGTGGCCGCCGCGCTCGTCGTGGGTGCCATCCCGAACGGGCACGCCTCCTTCCCGCACGGCACCGGCAGGCACACGTCCGCAAGTTTCCCCAGCGTGGACTCCGCAAACCCCACCATGCTTATCACTTTAAGCCCGTGCCTCCGCGCCGCAGGTATAAGGTTTATCACCTCTGCCGACTCCCCGCTGTAGCTAAGCGCTATCAACACATCCTTCGCGCCAACCATCCCCAAGTCGCCATGCATCGCCTGCACCGGGTTCAACACTATCGAACGCGTCCCCGTCGATGCGAAAATCGCGCTCATCTTCTCCGCAATATGCAGGTTCTTCCCCACTCCCGAAACCACCACAATCCCCTCGCGCTCCATGCAGGCCAACAGCAACTTCACGCTCTTGACAAACGCCGCCCCCAGGCTATCGCGTGTTTTAGCGATGCCTTCCAGCTCCGTGTCGAAGACGTCTCTCGCCCTTGCCAGCATTTCTGCTTCGGTCATTTGCAGTATTCCCCTTTTATATCGCACTACAATTTTAGCAAATTATCAACAGAATTTCAACCTATTTCGCACGGAAACGGAAAATAGATTCTCCCGACTGCCCGAAAACGCGAAAATGGCGGAGTTCCATGTGCTTTTCAGTCCCTTCCGCCATTTTCGCCGTCTCCCACATTTCGTTGTTGCATCGCACCTTATTTTGTGGTAGATTGCAGCAGCGTCACGCAGATCGTGCCCACGATGTCCTCCGCACTGCATCCGCGCGAAAGATCGTTCATCGCCTTCGCAAGCCCCTGCAAAATGGGGCCTATCGCGTCAGCCTGCCCAAGCCTCTGCGCAATCTTGTAGCCGATGTTGCCCGCCTGCAGATCGGGGAAGATGAACACGTTTGCGTTGCCCTGCACCTCTCCGCCGGGGTTCTTCAGTTCGCCCACCGCCGGCACTATTGCCGCGTCGAACTGCAATTCGCCGTCCATCTTGATGCCCTTCTCCGCAAACACCGGCCGCGCCAGCTCCACCGCTCTTTGCACTTTCTCCACCAATTCGCCCGCGGCGGAGCCCTTTGTCGAGAACGAAAGATACGCCACTCGCGGCTCGTTCCCCGTCAAATCGCGATACGTTTGCGCCGGTGCAAGGCCGATGTCCACCAGCTGCTCCGCAGTGGGGTTGGGTATCACCGCACAATCGCCAAACGCAAGCACCGTGTCTCCCGCAGGCGTGGGTCGCTTCAGATCCATGATGAAGCACGAAGATGCCGTCTTCACGCCCTTCTGCGTGCCGAGCGTATGGAACGCCGCACGGAGCATGTCGCCCGTCGATGCTATGGAACCCGCCACAAGGCCATTCACCCTGCCCAAACGCACCATCATCCCGCCAAAGTAGATTCTCTTCGTGCGCAATGTCTTCTGCGCCGTTGCAAGATCGATGATTTTCTGCTTTTCGGCGGGTTTCTTCGCCTCCTTCGCATTCCACGCCTCGAGATACGCCTGTTCGAGTTCCGCATCTCCCTGCGTGTAGTCTATCGTCTTTATTCCGCGCTCTGCAAGGCTCAAGCCCGCTTTCGCTTCGGCAGCGGCGATCTCCTCCGCCGTGCCAAGCACTATCGGCGTGCAGATTTTACGGTCCACCACAGCACAGGCGGCGGTTACAACTCTTGCATCCATGCCTTCCGGCAGCACCACCGTGCCGTTCAATTTGGAAGCCTTTTCGATAATATCGGTTATAGCACTCATTTCAAACACGTCCTTTCACTGGAAAATCCATATCCCCCGCCCTGTCTCCAAACTTCGTCCGCCAAGTCCCCGCATCGCCCAAGGCGGGTGCTGGAACCGCCGCAGGCAAGTCTCCCGCACGTTCCCCGCCCGTCTCGCATTTTGGTGTCTTGGCTCTCTCCATTTGAAGTCTTCCCTCTCTCGCCTCGGAGACTAGGCTCTCTCGCTCATGAGACTAGGCTCTCTCGCGTCAAAGACTTGCCTCTCTCTTTGCAAAAACCCTCCGCCCTCGCCTCCCGGACCTGCCAGCAAGATTGCGCGAACCGTGCTCTATCGCACGCAAAACGCCCTGCACAGCGGCCGGGAAAGGCAAGAGGAGCCATATTTTAGGCTTTTTTGGAAGTTTTGAGGACTCTCATCGTGTCGCGCGCTATCATGAGTTCCTCGTTTGTAGGCAGCACGACCACTGGAATTTTGGAGTCCTTCGTAGAGATCACGCCAATTTCGCCGTGTATCTTCGCATTGGCTTTTTTGTCGAGTTTTATGCCGAGCGCCCCCAAGCGCTTTACAATCTGCTCGCGTCCTTCCGAAGAATTCTCTCCAATGCCACCCGTCATGATGATTGCATCAGCTCCGCCCACAAGAGTATTGTAGCCGCCCACATACAACGCAGTGCGGTGGCCGAACATTTCAAGCGCGACTATCGCATCAAGGTCACCCTTTTCCGCCTTGGAGCAGATGTCGCGCATATCGCCGCCCTTCGAGCCGGTGAGCGCCTCCAAACCGCTCTTTTTGTTGAGGAACGTATCAAGTTCGTCGAGCGTCAACCTCTTGATCTTTGCAATCGCGATCGCCGCCGCCACGTCGATGTCGCCCGTGCGCGTGCCCATGATAAGCCCCGCAAGCGGCGTCAAACCCATCGTGGTGTCGATCACTTCGCCGTTCTTTATCGCCGCAAGGCTCGAACCGTTGCCAAGATGGCACGTAACGAGATTCACCTTCGTCAACGGTTTCTTCAGGAATTTCGCCGCCGCCTGCGTCACGAACTTATGGCTCGTGCCGTGGAAACCATACTTGCGTATGCCGTTTTTCCTGTAGAACTCGGGAGCAACCGCATAAAGGAACGCGCACTCGGGCATCGTCTGGTGGAAGGCAGTGTCGAACACCACCACGTTGGGCACGCCTTTGAATATCTTTTGGCACGCCTCCACGCCCCCGATGTTCGGCGGCATGTGCAACGGCCCGAACGGAATGAGTTTTTTGCATTCTTTCAGCACCTTCGCATCCACCTTCACGCTGTCTTTGAAGACTTCCGCGCCATGCAGCATTCTGTGGCCTATCGCATCGATTTCTTTCAGCGAGGCGATTACGCCGTTTTCCTTGTCGCTTATCGCCTCCACAACGCTCTTCAACGCCGCCGCGTGATCGGGCGCGGCGATTTCGCGCGCGATCTTTTCCGCGCCCGCCTTCTGGTACACCAACCGGGGCGCATCGATGCCGATGCGCTCCACCAGCCCCTTGCAGAGCATCTTCTCGCCCTTCATGTCGAAGAGCATGTACTTCAACGAACTCGAACCCGCGTTCACCACGAGAATCTTGCGTATTTCTTTTGCCATTTTGTTGCCTTGTCCTGATGAAATTGCCTCTGCCCCGCCGCTCACTTCTTGAGATCGATTTCCACCTTGTAGAAGCCGGATACTCCACCCTGCCCCTGAATGTTGAAATCGGTCTCGATCGTTCCGCCGGTAACGTCGATTGTACCCTCTTCGATCACCTGGAACTCATCCGCAAGCCGCTCGGTGTGCAGCACGCGATATACCAGCGTCTTCGTTCCGGCAGATGCCGTGGCCGCATACGTCTTGGCCGCTACAGACACGCCCTCGCCGCCGGGTGCCGCCAGTCTCGCCGCCTGCGCCGCCACCGCTTCCGTAGCCTCCGCTTCCACCGCGAGATGGACGTTTCCGTCCGCGTCCACGCTGATGCCCGTCACGGAAATGCCTTCCACTTCAAGCTCGGAGGAAACTATCGCCGTAATCGCCGCGCGCGCATCCGCCGCACTTGCAGTCTTGGGCCGCGCACCCAGCGCGAGCGCGGAGAATTGCGCCGACTGGAAGTTCGCCGTGCTTGCGCCGGTCAGTGCCTCGCCACGCGATGTTATCACGGTCAGCAATTCGGGGTTGACGTTCACGAAGAACCCTAGCTCGTCGCCATCAAGCGTCTTCGCAGGTCCATTGTCCGTGTAGCCGTCGTCACCGGGGCCTACCGTGATCTCCCATGCATCGGGCAGCCAATCGCCGTCCGCATCGGTATCGTTGATCCACACCGTCACCGCCGGCGCGCGGATCGTGCTATTGTCGATCACCACAGGCTGCGGCGTGTAGATGTATGCCACGGAAGGATCGCCTATCAAGTTGGCATATCCCCACGACTCCGTCGCGCTGCGCTTGAAGTCGCCATCCGTATCGATGAATGCAAGGACGTAATACGTTCCGTTGGGAATGCCGCCAAGTACGATATTGCTCTCCACCGTTCTGTTTGTCACGGTCGTTATATTCGTCACGAAACCTTGCGAAACCGGCGTCCCCGTGAAGTCCGGCGTTCTGTACACCTGCACGCGAATCTTCTGCGCGAGGCTTTCCGCATCGCTGCCGTACTTGTCGTACACGTCTTCGGGGCCGCGATACTTCACCGCCACCGCAATAGATCCGTTGCCGTTCTCGCCACGGGCGATTCCTTCGTTGGTGTTCATGCGGAACTTCGCCGAAACCGCAGGGAAGCCATTGGTGGACGTGGGCGAGTCGCGGAACTTGGCGTTCTGCACTCTCACGCGCCAACGATAGTTCTTCAGATTCTCGAACACGGAAACCTTGCCAGTGTTGTTCGTAACCTGGTCGCCCACATATACGGGTGCTTCCCACACGTATTTGCCTTCCGCATCGCACATGGGCAGCGGCTGCGTGCCGGAATCCCACACTACCTCCTTGCCTTCCTCGTCGAGTATCTGCAAGTTGAACGCAGTGTAGTTGTTGCGTATGCCGGTCGTCCACTTGAACGTGGGATGCGAGGCGTATACCGTAGTTCCCTCCCTGCCGGATGCGGGTGCTAGCAGCGTGGGATGTCTGCGCAACGCATTGCCGTCGAACATGCGCGGAATTGCAACCCTAGCGAGGTTGTTGTAGTTGGTCGCACTCGTCGTGCCGTGGCCGAACACTACACGGTAGAGAACGTTTGTGATGTCCTCGGTGTACAGCGGCTGCCCTTCCTTCGTGAGCTCCGCCAGATACTTCCAGTCGATGTCAAGATCGCCATTCTCGCAAATGTCGCGCTCGGTCAAAACGGAACGTTTGTTGAAGTCTATGATGCGTTCGTAGACTACGGCGTTCAACGCCTCGAGCGCGCCCTGCGGGTTGCTCGTGAACCGCGCCGCGAACGCAGTCACCGGCTGCTCGTTGATATGCGTCCTCACGAGGCGCACGATCTCCTTCGTCCCGCCGGAGAGCACACCCGCCACAAGGTTGGTATAATCGCCGGATTCGGTGCCGAACTCCACTCCGCGATCCGTCAAGCCAGATGCGATGTCGAAGCGGTCGATGATCGGGCTGACTTTGGAAAGTTCCACGCCGAACTTGCCACCGGCATAGCCCACCTCCACGTTGTTCGCCACGCCGTAGCAGTCGCTCCCCACCGTGTAGATGCCATCGCCGTCCAGATCGATGAACGCCTCGAACGTGTTGAGTCCTTCGCGGACATGCCCGCTGTCTGCATACGAGAGGTAGTACGTTGCGATCTTCTCGCCCGGCACGCGCTTCGTCTTCCACGTCAACTTCAAGTAACTCTTGTCGAGATCTGCCGCATACACATCCCACAATACGTATGACACGTTGCCGTCGCTATCGGCAAACCAGACACTGCTCCAACCACGATAACCTCTATAATCAGCGGAAGGATACCAGGTGGAGCCGTCCCAATACAAGTAGAAACTACCCGTGACGCGCTCAAGGTCGAATTCGACCTCGCCCGTTTCGTAGTTGATGGTGCAGATCACGATTTCATTGCTGACTGTGTCTTGGCCACGCTTTGCGGAATTGTCGGAATCGGAACTGTCGGAGTCGGCATCCTCGCCGCTGGAAACGAGGCTCAACGAGAACACCAAATCGCCATATTCCGAGCCGTCTACGCGAGGACGATCGAATGCAACCGGCGACCATTCCACCTGTTCGCTGCTGAGGATTGCTTGCCTGTTCGAATACGGCTTGAACGTATTTGGTGTCAATACGCCGCATATCATCGCAAGATCCTTCGCCCTAACGCGCACGCTGCCTGTACGCACGCTGCCGGGGCCGAGGTTCATGGTCATGCGCTTGTGCGTATTCATGCCAAGATACTGGCTGCGCTCCGTTACATCGTTCTCGTTTTGGATCACCCATGTCGCATCGGGTTCGGGATCGAAGTTGCGATCGTTTGCAAGCGTCGTTGCAGACCACGCTTTCACGTATATCGGCGCATCGCTCGCCGTCTCCTCCGCATAGAGGTTCATTTCTATAACTGGCACAGGATATTCGATGCCGGTGGAGTCGTCGTCCGCGCCTTGAATTGCGGAGCGCACCGGCGCGGTTCCCGCACGTGCTTCGGCCCAGTTGCTCCAGCCGTCGTTGTCAAGATCCTTGCCAGGGTCGTAGACGTATGCATCCACGTATTTCTCGTTGTTGCTGTCGAGATGCGGATATCCGGCTTCCCACGTATTTTCAATGTAGTCGTGGTCGTCGAACATTTCGCCGAGATACATCTGCCCGACCTTCTTGAAGTAGTCGAGGACGTCCCCTTCTTCGTTCGTAGGTGTCACGGGCAGCCGCGGATCGAGCCTGTAGTATCCGAAGATTTCGGAGATGAGGTATTCCGCACGGTTGGAAAGTCCATCGCCGTCGAAGTCCTCCCCGCCGGACGTATCGGTCAACCCGTAAAGCGTCTCCCACCAGTCGGGCAAGGAGTTGCGGTCTGTATCGACCGTGTCGATGAATGTCTTGTCCACGTAGCCGTCTGGCAGCATTCCGCGTGCAAGATCGTAACGGTATGCCTGCGCTGCGGTGATTCCGCCTCCATCGTAATCCACCATCGCATTGATGGCTGCCTTGCCGTCCTCCACGTCAAGGCCGTATCCCTTTGCGATTTCCACCCACCAGTCGGGCAGACCGTCGCCGTTGGAATCGGTCTTGGTGTCCGCCCAAGCATCAAATGCGCCTTCGCCGTCCCAAGACTCTTCGCAACGTTTCGCAAACGCTCCACCAAGCGCCACCATGTCGCTCACGCCCACGAAGTCCGCACGCAACTGGTAGCGGAAACGCTCCACGAGATTGGTGTAATCAATGCCGGTTATAGTCTCGCTGCGCATCTGCGCCATGCGGCTCAACTTGCTCCACTGGTAGTAGCGGTCGGAAATAAAGTTGCTCCATCCGTAGGGGTTGGCCGTGTTCGGGAACTCGTAGGATGCAGCACCCAAGAATATCGGTGCCTGGAATCCTGCTATGTTGCTGCCCCAGAACATGGAGTCGCGCGCGGAACCATCCATCGCGGGCAGGTGCAAGAGGGTATTCTGCACCCACGGCACCACGCGGCGGTCTTTATAGACGGTGCTTGCGACATTGTTCGCATCGAGAGCCTTCCACCATGCCACGTCAAGATCGATTGTGGCATCTCCCGTGCCTGCCGCCACCCCCTGCTCAAAGCCAGAAGGCGTCTGCATCACATCCTCGCCGTTTATCGCGCCCGGCAACGTGCTGAAGTTGTAGTGTTGCACGAGCTCCACTGGCAGCGTCCCTTCCGTGCGCCGCTTGCCGCCGTTCCATGCCGCGAAAACCTCTTCGCGCTGCGCAGCCACATCCTCGAACGAATAGCGTTTGGTGTAGTCGGTTCTTATTTCGTTTGCTGTGCGCGCACCGTCCCAGATGCGTATTTCATCTACGTAACCGTTGAAGAATTCGTCGTAGTCGCTCCATGCGGTGTTTTCGTCAAGCGCAATTGCAGCGGCGGTTTTCGCCTTCGCACCCACCACCAGGCCGCAGTTGTAGTATTCCCAGTCGTCGGCGGGGAAGTCGTACGTATGCGCTGTGGACTGCACGATGAGCGGCACTCCATTCGCCGGTATCAAGTGGCAATTTTCCTCTTTCACCTTCATGCCGTTGCGGTAGAGCACAAGTGCCGAGCCATCGTAGGAAAGCGCAAGATGAGTCCACTTGCCCTCTTCGAGTTTCACGGAGGAAGTCACGCGCTTGGATGTTTCGTCGCTATCGCTCTGTGTCGCCGCCACGCTCTCCACAAGGCCGTACGGATAGCCGTCCGCATCCACGCCGATGCGGAAGTTGGCACGCATCTGCCCTTCGCTGTTCACGATGGATTCGGGCGACACCCACGTTGCGCGCTCGAGTATCACGCTCTCCTTACGCGCTTCGGGCCGCACCCAGCATTCCACCGTGAATGTCCTGAACATGTCGTAGTTCTCGATTGCGCGGTGGCCGGGTTCGCGCGTGACTATCGCGCTATTCTCGCCGGGGAAGTATGCAGCCTGGCGGCGGTTGAGATCCATGAACACGAGCGGGTCGGACGCACCTTCCACGTTCTGCATCTGCTCGCGCAGGTCGCTGCGCCAGTCGCCGTCGGTATCGAAGCCCTCGTTCGCCTCGAACGCGAACATGAATACGCCGCTGGAACCGTCCATCGTCCCCACCGAAGAACTCACTATCGTATCGGTTTCCGGGTCTACAAGCCGCACCGCCGCATTTGCCATCGACCAAGGCCAAAACGTGCTCAAGCCGGATGGTATCACATAATACTGCGCCGTGTAGGACGAATTCTCGCTGATGTAGTACAAACCATCGTAAGACAGGCGCAATTTCAACCCGGAGGGATCCGTGAACCACTGTGGCGTCGGGTCTGTATGCGTGTTCGCCGGCGTGCCGAGATTAGCTTTGATTGATTCTTCATAGTTATTGAGGCCGTCCAGATCTGCATCGCAGAAAGGCGAACCGTTAAGCCACGGGAAGAAGCCGGGATTGTAATCGCCCGCCTTGAATCCGCTCTTGGCCGCCGTCCACGCATTGTTCACTGCGGAAATACTCGTGCTGTAGGCTTCGCTTATCACGTCGCGTGTGAAGAACGTATCGTCGTGGGCTATGAGCGTAAGGTTCACGCCGGAAGGATCCTGCCCGTATATCGGGTTTAGACCGTGGAAGAGTTCGTAGTAGTCGTCCATTCCATCGAAGTCCGTATCGACCATCGAAGGATCCGTGGAGACGTACCCGCCGCTCCCGCTCGGCGGCAACATGTATTTCCACGGATCGGAGTGCCCCTGATTCGCACGATCCCACAAACGCGGCGCGGTGGCGAAATAGCCCAGGCTGCGGTAGTCGATTGCATCCAGCACTTCATCGCCGAGATTGTACCTGTCCGCAATGAGTTTCTTGTAGAGATCCTCGTCGTACGAGTCGAAGGTCACGAAAGGCGCGCCGTTGGACTCGATCGCACCGTCCGCGAGTATCTTGCCCATCAGCGGCGTGCGGTCGTCATCGTAGCGCAGATGGCGCAACGCCTGCACGAGGTATTCCTGGAAGTTCTGCAATCCGTCGCCGTCGAAGTCCAAGTCGCGCACGAAATTCGCGATGGTGTCCTCTCCTCTGCGCACCATAATCGACTGTCCGTAGATGACTCCATTGCGCCCCGACGATTGCGTCCCCGCGTCCGTTCCATCGGTCTGGTCCATGCCCATCGTCATCATGTAATACGACGTACCCTCGCTTGAGTCGCTGCTGGTGGTGGAGTAATCTTCGGTGCCCGAAAGCTTGGGATTCTTCATTCCGTTCGCCACCCAGAAGGAATCCGGCAGCAATTCCGTGTTGAGCGAAGAATTGTTCGCTACAGGGCTCCACCACTGCCCGTCGGCCGTCATCGGCACACCGATGAACTGCACCTCCCAGGGATCCGGCAGCCCGTCTACATCGGTATCGATCGTGCACGGATTCAGACCGCCGCCGCGATAGCACGTGCCGCCAGAAGGCATCGTCTCATGGCCGCTGCCGTACGCGGCAGAAGAGATCATATGGTGCTCGACCGTGCCGAAGTACAGGACTCTCGAAAACGAGCCTCCCTCCGCCCCATCGGTTATGCCGTCTGCGTCCGTATCGGCATCGTCGGGGTCTGTAGGCCAGAATTTATTTACCCATGCGCTGTTCCACTTGTTCGAGATGGAAGGCACGTTGATGTATGCCGCGCAGGAATCGGTGCCGGCGTATTCGGCGGGAAGCGTCAATCCATCTGCATCGAACTTGGTCGGATCCAAATCGGCCAAATCGATCGGTATCGTCGCGTTGCGGCCCACATAGAGCGCCCAACCGTCAGGCACGCCGTCTCCATTGGTGTCCGCACCATGATCCACCTTGAACGTGGCGTTTTCAGTGCCGTTCTCCGAAAGCGCGGAGAGGAGCGATGCGATATATTGCTTTACATCGCTCTCGCTTTCGGTGTCGCTTTCCGAAACGTACCAGTCGGGCACCGGGCATGTGCAATAATCAAGGAAGAAACGCCACGCATTGTAGCCCGTGCCGAAAATATCGTCCAGGGATGTATTGTGGGAATCCATCCTGCGTGCTGCCATGCGCCCGGTATTCGCGGTATGAAGGCTTGCGCCGCGCTCCTCCACGTCTAGCAGATACTTGTAGAGGATGAACTCGTCGTACATGTCGAACGCCTCGGTGTCCACCGCGGTGCCCGTTTCGCCGATTCCGCCCCAACGCAAATGCACTAATCCTGAAGGAGTGCGCATCCAACCCGTGCGCGGGTCGTAGCCTTTGTATTTGCGCACCTGCTGGTGGATGAACGTGAGTTTGTATTTGGCATCGGCAGTTTCCACAAGCTTGTCGCCGCGCGCCGCCGCCGCTTCGAGTTCCTCGTCAGTCCATTCTATCACCTTGTCTACGAACTCGGGTGCCGCGCCGTTGCTCATGTCATTGAGGCATCCCGCGGGGAAGAAGTAGTCGTGCGCAGGATTCCATATCACCGCGATGCCGCTTGCGGAACCAGCCGTGCTCGTATCGGGTGCGTCTCCAGAGATGGCCACCCATCCTTCGCCGTTCTTGTGCACCATCGTGTATTCGGCGCTTTCGTTGTAGTCGCACTTCGCATAGAAATCGCCGTCCGGGTTGTATGTGTTGTAAGGCAGGGTGTGGTTGGAAAGCGGATTGATCCCCCACATCACTTCCCACCCATCGGGCATATAGTCGCCATCCGTATCCCAATCCACCGGATTGGTGCCGATGGCAAGTTCTTCGAGATCCATCAGTCCGTCGCTGTCGAGGTCAGCAAGGAGAATCTCCCTGTTGCGCGCATTCGGATTGTATACTTCGATGATCTCCTCCGGCGTTATCGCACTGCCGTAAGTGGGGTCTTCAAGCGAGAATCTGCGCCCGTGCAAATCGTGCACCGTGGCATGATACCAGAAGAAATACTCCCAGCCGTCGGGCAATCCGTCGCCGTCCGTATCGGCCAGCGTGGCGCGTGTTGCATTCTCCGGTGTCCATGTAGTCATGAGCACATTCTTCACCGCCGCGATCTTGGTAGCGTAATCCGCGTTGTTCGTCTGGAAATTGAGCTTCTCGTCTTCCACTATGTTGCCGTCTGCATCCACCACTTCGTCGGCCACGCCGGGATTCGCCCTCACAAACGCCACCCATTCGTCATCGGTCATGTCGATGTCGGAAACCATCACGCCGGTTGCGGTCGTGCTGTTCAGCCCTGCGCCATAGCCGCGCAATTCCCACAGCGCATCGAACTCTTCTCCCGCCGTATCCCAGCCGGCCGTCAAACTCGGGATTATCGTTCTGCCCGCCTTGTTTGTTCCAAACGTCACCGCCGGCAATAAATCCTCGTCGTCGTTCAACGTGGCAAGATCGTCCAGATCTGCGGCAAGTGTCGTTAGTACGTCGTTGTCGCCAAACCACGTCTTTGTCCGCGCAAACACGTCTGGGATGCCGTCCTGGTTGATGTCGCCGAGGTTGTCGGAGGCGATATATTCCTTCGAGAACACCGCCGCCACTTCCTTCTCTGCATATTGCGCCGCGAGTTGTTGCGACTGCGACCCCCCGCCACCTGCGCTATCCACCTGCTTGATTTTCGCATTCAAATACACCGCATCCGGCTCTATCTGCGGTGCCACCACGGGGTCTACATACGACCCCGCCGTGCCCACTGTGCCTGCGGAAACGTCGTTCTGCAACCAGCAGTAGAAGAAGGAATCTTTTTCCGCGTCGGTGTATTGGTAGAACGTGGCTGGGGCTTTGTTCGCCTCCGAATTGCCCTTTGTGTCAATGCCTAGATCAGATGCCAGCGCCGGGTTCAAAGCGGCATTGTGCACATCGCCCACCTTGTAGCCTTGCGCATACACGTCCGCCCCCGTTTCGGTTACGGCATACGACCACTTTCCGCAGAATGCCTTGAAGCCCGAATACCCGCCGCCGTCCGAATATACGTAGCCCGCGCCTATGCCCGCCGCTCTGCGGTAGTCGTTGTTCGCCTCGAAATCCGTAATGCCATTGCCCGGCCCCACCGCATAGAGTTTCACTATCTTCGCCGCTTCTATCTGATAGTATTTCACTCTGCTAGGCAGCGCGACCGACTGCTTCTCCCCCGTCGGCCCGTATATGAGTTCCTGCAACGAAGAATAGTGTATGCCGGAACTGTTGAACGTGAACATCGTCCTGCCGGAGATGGAGTTCGCAGTCGTGCCGGTTATGGTCGTCGAATCGTCCGTCGCGCCTGTGGGCGTTATGTCTACCGACAAGCTCGCCGGCGTGCCGGAGCTTGCAAACACCAGCGTCGCGCCCTCGTCGCGTTTCGTCTGGTTCGCAAATTCGATGCGCCAATCGAACGCCTGCGCCGCGCCGATATTCACCGTGTTCGTCGTGGCGATAATGGAAAACGCCCTCGTCTCGACCGGTGCCACCTCCGTCACGAAGAGATAAAAGTCCCCTTCCTCCACCGGCGTGTAGAGATCCGAATACTTCACTCCGTCCGCATTTTCCGCATCTGTGGTAACCTTCGCCGTCACCGTAAAGCCATCCGTTTCCGACACCGGCGTCCCGTACATATTTATGAGATACGGGCTGCTGCTCGGCGATGTCCTGTTTGCAGGTATCGTCACCGTCGTGGCCGAAAGCTCCGCATCGCCCGGATTGGTGGACGTTGCGTTCACGGGCTTGATTTCAAGTTCCACCGTCAACGCTGTTTTCGCCGCCTCGGAGAGTTCCACCGTCACCGTTGCACGCGATGCGTTCTCTGGCACTCTGTTGCCCGTGTATGCCGTGCGCAGCGCGATATACGGGCTTTCCGCCACCGCCACGTCGAACGAAAACTCTTCTCCCCACTGCGTGTTTCTCATGTCGCCGTCGCGCATCGCCACCACGACCTTGTTCGTTCCCGCCGTCGCGAAATTGTACACGAAAGGCGTCGCCCCTGCCGCAGTCGGGTCGCCATATTGCAGATACGTTGTCAGCACCGTTCCCTCTTCATCCAGCACCTGCCACCTTGTGGCGAACGCAGGATTCTCGAGATCCTTGAACGACGGCTCGAAAATGCCTCCCACGCGGAATTCCTTTGTGGAGTTTATCGTCACCTTCGTCAAACCTGCCGCATTGACAGGCGTTGCAGTGTCCGCAGTGCCGCCTTCGGGCGAAATCGTCGCTGCGGTGGCCTTCGGCCATACGTTCGTAACGGTTGCGTAGAATGTCATCGCCGTGAACGACGAATTGACCGCCGCCGCCTCGCTCGCTTCCGTGCGCAGCACCACCGAATACGGCAACCCCGCAGTGTCATTTCCGTTGCCGTCCAAGAATCGCAGGCTGAACGGATTTATCGCCGTAGTGGAACCGGGTTGTATCAACTGCGGCGGGAACTTTTCGAGGAACGTTTCACCGCCGGCCTCGTAAATCGCATTTGTCGCCGCTTCGCTGCCCGGCACCAGGAACGCATACACTGCCGAGCCCGCCGTTTCGGACAGCACCGGCATGATGAACACCGGCTCGCTTGTCGAGTCGTCCGCATTTTCACCGTATCTATGCGCGGTCTCCTCTATCACCGTGCCGTCTTCTTCCGTATGGACCAGCTGCACGGTCTTCGCCGCCTTTGTGAGCACCTTCAGCGTCCTCACCGGGCTGGACGCATAACCCGTTGCGTTCGTCACCACGATGCGGCAGTCGTTCTCGCCTATCGTGGAGAACGTGGGCGTGATCGTGATTACGCCGTTCACCGCAACATATTCAGTAGCACTCAGCGTGCCGCCGGCAAAGCCGACTTTATACACGTTCGTTGCGTTGTAGTGCGTATCGTCGATTTCGATTTCAATCGGCACCTGCGAAAGTATCTCATACTCTCCGGGAACGATCGCACCCTCTGCGGGGGTTGTAATCTCCGGCCTTATCGGATTGATGTAAAGCGAATACCCCGCAAGCGTCTCCGGCGTGTACGCGGGCGTTGCGGAAACATCCTCCACCGTGAAGGTGATGCCGTCTCCCTGCGTGTACTGGTCTGCATTCATCACGAACACATTGAGCGTTTTGGAATCGATCTCTCCTGCGGGGAATACGAGATCTTGCTGGAAGAGTTGGTACGAATTGCCCGCCGTTGTGGTTGCAAGGCCGATATACTGCTCCACGGGCTTTGCCGCCGTATTGTTTATCGTTGCCGTCACGCGCACTGTCGTATCGGCGGCGGGAGCCTCGGAAAGGCTCACCGTCACCGTCGCCTGCGCCGTTCTGTAGTCGCTCGTCGCGGTGATCGTTGCCGTGTCGCTGCCGTTGATTCTTGCGCGGATCGTAGGCTCCGGCGGCTCGATCACTTTCACCACGCGCATCAACTTCTCGTTCATCAATACGGACTGCGCATCCGTGCGGTTTGTCGGGAACTGGCTTATGTATATCCTTGCCGTGCCCGCGCCGTATTCCGCACTGGCTCCGGTCGTAGCCGTCTGCGACACGCCTTTCAACGAGAATTTCGTCTCCGCCCCTGCTATAGTAAGATATAGCACGTCATTGCCGTTGTGGTTGTGGATCGTCGCCTGCGCCGGGTCGAGTATCACCGCGTCAGTATCGTCGGGATCCACCCACACATACAACGTCGTGGCGTCTGCCGGGTCTAGCCCTCCCACCACTTCTACCGATGGCTGCACCGCCTCGTACGTATCGGTCGTGCCTTCGTAGATTTCGCGCCATATGTTGGCTGTGTCGTGGCTGACCGCGTCGGAGTAGGCAATGCCTTCGATTACTATCGGCGAGCCGTTGTTGTCCAGATAATAGTCCGCAAGATACGTCACCTGGTTCATCATCGCAGGATCCGTCCCGCCGTGCCAGGAAAGATTGGCTATGCTCCCCTCTGCGTTCTTCAAGAACCAGGGGTTCACCGTGTCGCTCGCGCTCGTCGCAAGATTCGTCACAAAATAACCGTCGAACACGGTTCTATTGGATGGAAATTCGCCCGAAGAGTTGGCCGGCGAGAACGGAAACGCATAGTCCCCCGCCTTCACCGTGTATTCCATGTTAAGTTCCGTCGTGCGCCCGTTCGCCACGGGGTTTATCTCCGCAAAACGCAGTTCGCCAGACACCATTATCCCCAACTTCGGCATCTTCGTCCCCGCCTGTAGCATCGCATCCTTCACTGCATTTGTCAATGCCACCGGGTCGGAAATGTAGCGGCTCAACCACGCCCAATCGTTCGCCGCCGTCGTATTCTCGAAGTTAGGCACGAACTCGAAGTAGTTTGCCGTCATGGCATTTTCCGCAACGCCTTCGTTTATGAGCGTCATCTTCAGCCCGATGGTTTTGCCCACCGTTGCGGGAGTCCCCTCGCTGTATGCCGTCGTCTGCTCGAAACGGTAAATGTCGCCCGTTCCGCCCACAACGGCCTTCGCCTCCCAAACGGGCAACGCCGCCATGCCAAGGAACAGGCACCATGCGCCAAACATTCTCTTCATCAAGTTCATGTCATACCGCCTTCTCTTCGTAAATCCCAAAATTCCCGGAAATTTCATTTTGCATCCCCCTCTGCATTCCCCTCTTGCGCTGCTTCACCGGCAGCGTCTCCGCCGCCTTCCCCGCCTTGCGCACCCTCTTGCTCGGCTTCCCCCGCAACACGCGCACGCGCCGCTTCGTCGGCCGCCGCACGCTCTTCCATCCGCCGCTCCAATTCTTTATTGTATGCAGCGAAATCCACCCCCTGCGCCGCATCCTTCCACTCCGGCAACGGCGCAAGCGTCCCCGCTTTCACCCCCGCCTCGTATTTTGCAATCGCCTCGTTGTACGTCCCCGGCACGGCTCCGTTGCTTCGCGCCGTCCCTTCGGCGATTTTCCTATTGTCGCGCCCTTCCCGCTGTATGCGCACCCGCACCATTTCAGCCGCCGTGCGCCGCAACGCCACAACCTCCGCCTCGCGTTGCGCAATCTTCTCGTTCAAATCCGTCCATTGCGGGAGCCCCCCCGCCGCCGCACGCGCATCGATCTCGCGCACCGCATCATCTTCGCTCGCGCCCTCGCCCAACTCTTTGCGGACTTCCTCCACAATCCTCTTGCGCTCCGCCTTCAACCGTTGTGCCGCCCCCTCCGCACGGGTTCTGTTTTTGTATACGTCCCCCAACGCCGCCACGTACACCGGGTCGGCCATGCGGTTCTCGTAAACCTCTTCCACGTCCGCCCCCGACCCCGTCGCATCCGCGACCCTCTCCCCCTTCCGCCCAAACGCAAAATACAGCAGCAATGCCGCTATGCCAAGCCCGGCGGCAACTACGCAAATGGCAACCAGACGCTTTTTACGCGCCTCTATAGTTGTATTTTCCATGACATCCATAGCCAAAAAACAACTCTTCCTTTTACTTTGTGCTTCATATTATACTCAAAATAAAGATTTCGCGCAAGGGGGTTTTTTCACTAAATGAAATTTTTGGCCGCCACGCCTCCCCCCACTCTCTTACCGCCCGCCAATGCTATATTTTCTCTCCCGCCGCAATCGCCCACCCCCCTCCATAACTTGAAAAACGCGGCTTCCTTTCCCGTCTTTTTGCAGTTTCCGCCTACATCCGCACTCCTTCCCGCCTTGTCCCGCAATAACCTGCGCCCCGTCTCCCATCCGCGCCCGCCCCGTCCCGATGCCGAGAGAGCCTTGACGGCTCTTTCTCCGTCAAGGCTCTCTCCTCTTCGTCTCTAGGCTCTCTCATCTCTCCATCAAGGCTCTCGTCCGTCCGGGACTTCCCTCTCTCTCTTCACAGACCCTCCTCTCTCCTTTTTGCGTCAATACGGGCAAAAATCCATCTCCTCTCTCCCTCTCAAATCCTTCCCGGCCGGCCTCCCCCTACAACCTCCCGGCCATCGTATTGTATGCCGTTTTCGCCGCCTCCACCGTAAGCATCCGCGCAATATACGTCACATAACTAAACAGCCTTTTTGCGCGGTTTTTGATCGCATAGTTCTTATTTATTATAAGATACTTTTCCGGTGCTGTTTCCGCATCCACCAGGCACGAGCCATCGTAAAACAGCGCATACTCGCGCGTCCTGTCTGCAACCTCCTCAAACGTCACATCGCGCATCGCCTCCACCTGCCGCTTGCGCAATTGTATGGACGCTCCATCGTGCGGACGCTCGAACCCTGCCGCCGTGCGCACGGAATAACAAACCGCATTCGGATTTGCCTTGAAATATTCATAATACGCCTGGTGCTGATCTATCGCCAGCGCAAGCAATAGCGGGAAGCGCGCCGCCGCCGCAATCGCACCCGCGCACAGCATTAACTCCATCGCTTTCAATACATACCTGTTCCAGAAATCGCGTTTCCGCACCAACACTGTCTGCACCGCAAAAACCGCAAGTGCCACCTTCAGCCACGCCACATATCTTAAATACCCCACCATGTCCACCGGCATTGCATTCACGGCGCAAAGCATCGCCACGCACGCCATCCTCGCCGCCGCATCGCCAAATATCAACAGCACCAGCACCCCCGCGCAAAACAGCACCTTCACCCTTGCCGGATTTGCTCTTGTGCGCACCTCTAAGGGCGGCTCGCGCGCACGATCCTCATCTGTCGTGAAAAAGAACTGCATCCACGTTTTGTATTCTCTTTTCGGCCCCTCCACGGCCGGCTGCTTCCACCCCTTGTTTGGGCTCCACATCCTATTCGCCGGCGCGAACCCCTCCTGCCCCAGCACCTTGCGCCGGTAGAAATTCACCGCGTCTTCGCTTACCATCGTCCAAATGAATCGCTCCACACGGCTCATCGATGCCGCATCTTCATTTTGTTCCCTGAAGTCGAACGTCAAATCCACCGGCGGGAACTTCTCCGGATCAGCCGTCTTCACCGGATAAAACGGATGCCCGAAATCACGCCACGAACTTGCAAATGGCGATGCCAGCGTCACCGCCAGCAATACGCAAAATGCAAGTGCGGCAGCGGCATACTCCCCC